>JANOAP010000209.1:0-30820 GCA_031411175.1 Rhodoferax sp.
GCCGCAAGATCGTGACCGAGGTGCTACCGCTGGAGAACTATTGGCCTGCCGAGGACTACCACCAGGACTTTTTTGAGCGCAATCCCAACCAGGGCTATTGCATGGCCGTGGCCGGCCCCAAGGTGGCGAAGTTTCGCAAGACCTTCAGTCGGCTGGCCAAGCCCTGACGATCATGTTGACGGAAGCCTTTCAGGTCATGCCCTGAAGGGGTTGCGAATCGACAGCGTCTTGCCGCCAGCACTATCGGGCAACTTTATATTGAGCCCATCCTGCATATCTTCGCTGCATAAAACCGCACAACCGCTCAAACCTGCAGCCGCAACGATATTGGCGTCGTACAGCGACAGCTTGTAGCGCCTCATCAGGGCCAAAGCCGTCTGGTGCGTGAGCACGCTAAGGTCATGCACCTCACAGGCGTTGATCAGCGTATGGCTCAGCAACTGGATATCTTCCAGTGGCATATTGCGCTTCTTGCGCAACACGTTGGCAAACTCATTGAGTACTTGCACGCTGATAACACTTTCGCCCGCCAGCAGTTGCTCAACCGTGTCAGCACGGGCACCCGCATCCACCCAATAGATCAGCACATTGGTGTCGATGAATGTTTTCACCGGACGTTGGCCTCGTCGCGGTCAAAAGCAAAATCAGCGGGCCAGGGTGCACGCAGTTTGCGCACGGCCTGCAACTGCTCCAGCTTGTCCGGCTGGCGCGCCACGGTCACGCTGGCAGGCTGGTTGGCCTGTCGCCGTGCAGGCTTCAATACCAGCTCGTCGCCATCGGAAATGCCAAGCTCCTGAACCAGTGCCACGGGCAACCGCACGGCCAGACTGTTTCCCCATTTGGCGACTTGCATGATGAATCTCCTGCTGGATATACACGTTATAAAGTGTATTGTAATACCGCCATGATCCGGCGGTACCCACCAGCGATATTTAGCAGGGACAGGGTGCGGATTTCAAGCGCGCTCGCGCAGCGTCATCGTCAAACCCACCGGGTTCATGGTGAAGGCCATCAACTCCTGCGCCTCCTTGCCGTCAGGCGTGTCCACCGCCGCCATGTCAAACGTGGCCAGCAGCATGGACATGGCCATCTTCATTTCCAGCAGCGCCAGGTAGCGGCCCGGGCACATGCGCGGTCCTCCGCCAAAGGGCATGGCGGCGCGCTTGGCCTCAGAGCTCAGCGGATTGGGTGCGTCATCCAGCCAGCGTTCGGGCTCAAACGCCTCGGGGTTCGAGAAATAGGGCTCGCTCACGCTGTCGTGGCGCAGCACGCCCCAGACGATGTCGTGCTTGTGCACGGCCACATCGCCCACCTGGGTATCCCGCAAGGCCTGCAGTGGCAGAAAAGGCCCCACCGGCTTCAGGCGCATGGTCTCGCTGGCGCAGGCATCCAGGTACACCAGGCTGTCCATCATCTCCATCGTGAATTGGCTGGGGTCGGGCGCAAGTTGGCGTGCCTCGTCCTGCACCCGCTTCAGGGCCTGCGGGTTCCGCCAGAGCAGGTGAATCATCCAGGCCAGCGTGTTGGCTGTGGTGTCTTCACCGGCCAGCAGCATGGTCAGCACATTGCCCACCACCTGGCGGTCGCCCAGGCCGCTGTCAGGCTGGTCGGCGGCCACGATCATGGCCTCCAGCAGGTTGCGGGGTTGTTCGCGCAAGCTGGAGTCATCCCGCAGTCGCGCACGGGCCTGCACCACAAATTCTTCGATGGTGGTCTTGATCACGGCCACGCTGGCTTCCAGCTCGCGGTCTGCCGCACGCTTCACGTAGCGCCACACGGGGAAAAGCGATAACACCCGGTTGAACACGGCAGGCAGCACCTTGTCCAGATGGCGCTGGATCACGTCTTCACCCGCCTCCAGCGTGTTGATGTCTTTGCCAAATGCCAGGCCTGCAATCGCGTCCACCGTGAAGCGCATCAGGTCGGCCTGCAGGTTGATGGCCTGGCCTGCTCGGGCCGCCTTCATCCAGCGGCTCTGCAGGCGCAACGTCACCTTGACCAGCGACGGAAAATAGGCCCTCACATGGCCCGGTGCAAAGCTGGCCATGACCATGCGGCGCTGGCGCAGCCAGTCGTCACCCTCGGCGCTGAACAGCCCCTGGGGCAAACCCAGCTCGGCGCTGATCACACCCAGCATGGGCGTGCGCCTGAAGCCGCTGGGCCGGTCTTTCATGATTGCACCAAACAGTGCGTGGTCTGCCACCACCAGCATGGTCAAGCGCCCCAGGCGCACTTTGAACAGCGGCCCGAATTCGCGTGCCCACTGCTCCATGTCCTTGTGAATGCGCGCAGGCTTCACCTGCAGCGTGTTGCCCAGCACGGGCAGGCCGCGCGGGCCGGGCAGGTCGCTGATCTGGCGCAGGGCAGTGGTGGTCATATTGGCAGAATTTTATTGAGATTTCCACAATTCATCACAACATCCTGTCATTGCGAGCGCAGCGCGGCAATCCACATTTTCAGTGTGTGACGATGGACTGCCACGGCCTGCGGCCTCGCAGTGACGGCTGTTACCAAATGCGGATAGATCATTAAGGCGCTTTTACCGCCCAGCGCAACTTGGTGGAGCTGGACCTGGGGTTGGCGCGCTGCTCTTCAAACGACGGGCGTATCAAATCTGCTGCCACACTGGCATAGGTGCCATTGCGCTCGCCTGACTGAAACGCCTTCTTCACGCGCCGGTCTTCACCCGAGTGAAAGCTCATGATCGCCACCCGGCCGCCGGGCTTGAGGCAGCGGGGCAGGTCGGCCAGAAACTGGTCCAACACGGCAAACTCGTCGTTCACTTCGATGCGCAGAGCCTGAAACGTGCGTTGCAGCGCTTTCTTGATTTCAGTCTCGCGTTCTTCCAGCGGCATGCGTGCGTTCAGCGCGCTGCCCACCGTGGCCCGCACCAGCGCGGCCAGTTGCGTCGTAGTCTCAATGTACTGGCCCTGCAATGCGGCGGCCAGCACGATGGCATGCGGCTCATCTGCGTTGTCCGTCAGCAGGTCGCGCAGCCGCGCCCGCGTGACGGACAGCAGCAGCTCAGACGCCGAGGGGCCTACCCCTGGGTCCAGCCGCAAATCCAGCGGGCCATCAATCTTGAAGCTGAAGCCCCGCGCCGGGTTGTCAATCTGCATGGACGACACGCCCAGGTCGGCCAGCACTACGTCAAAGCCGCCATTGGCTTCAGGCAGCAGCGTGGTCAGCTCCGAGAAGTTGATGCGCCGCACCACCAGCGCCGATTCATCAAAGCCCAGCTTGCGCAAACGGGCTTCGGTGCGCGGCAGCTCGATCGGGTCCACATCCAGGCCAAACAGCCGCCCGCCGGGCAGCAGCAGCGGCAAGATTTCCCGGGCGTGGCCGCCATAGCCCAGCGTGGCGTCCAGCCCGGTCTCGCCCGGCTGGGGTTTGAGGATGTCCAGAATCTCCTTCACGCAGATGGGGCGGTGCATGCCCGCCGGTGTCTGCCCCCGCGCCATCACCTTTTGCATCTCGTCGGCATGCAGCGTGGGGTCCAGCTCTTTGTACTTTTCGCCGAACTGGCGCGGGTGGGTGCCCTGGTAGCGCACACGGCGCTTGTGGGGAGGGGAGGCGTCGGTCATGGAACATTATCCGGCACGGGAGCTGCGGTACCCAATTGCGTCAATAATTCAAACTGATGATCCGTACCCGTCAACTCACCCACAGATACCCCGGTGCACCGCTGTTGCACTTCCCCGATGTCGACGTGCCCCAAGGCGGCATCCTGCTGCTGCGTGGGCCATCAGGCTCGGGCAAATCCACCTGGTTGGCGCTGGCCGCAGGGCTGCTGCGTGCGGCAAGTGGCGGCATCACCGTGGCGGGGCAAGACCTGGATGCGCTCAAGGTGGTGGCGACCGACGCCTGGCGCGCGCGGGCGATTGGTTTCCTGCCGCAGCGCCTGCACCTGAGCGAGGCACTCACGGTGGCAGGCAACCTGGCCATGGCGCAGTGGGCGGCGGGCGTGCCGGATGATGCGGCGGGCATCGCCCGCGTGCTCGACACGTTGGGCCTGGCAGATTTAAGCAAACGCAAGCCCAGCCAGCTCTCGGGCGGGCAGGCACAGCGCGTGGCCCTGGCGCGGGCGGTGTTGCTGTCGCCCCAAGTGATCCTGGCCGATGAGCCCACCGCCAGCCTGGATGACGATGCGGCGCTGGCTGCCCTGGCCTTGCTCAAGGCCAGTGCGCAGCGCTGCCACGCCACGCTGGTGATTGCCACGCATGATGCACGCGTAGCGCAGGCGCTTCCAGAGGCAGCTGAGTGCAAAATTGGCCCCCAGCCCCCGAATACAGGGCTTGAACAGCTATGAAAATAGTAGCTATTGCATTCCGCTACCTGTGGTCACGGCCCCTGGCCGCAGCGCTGAACCTGCTGCTGCTGTCGCTGGGGCTGGCGTCCATCACGCTGGTGCTGCTTGTCGCCACCCAGATCGACCAGGCGTTTGAGCGTGACCTGGCAGGCATTGACCTGGTGGTCGGTGCCAAGGGCAGCCCCATGCAGTTGATTCTGGCGGGTGTGTTTCACATCGACGTGCCACCCGGCAACATACCGCTGGCCGCCGTGCGCGAGCTGCAAAAGAATCCGCAGGTGGCCAAGATGATTCCGATCAGCCTGGGCGACACCTTCAGGGCGTATCGCATCGTGGGCACTACGCATGAATACCCGAAGCACTATGGCGTGGTGCTGGCGCAGGGCAGCCTGTGGGCCAAGCCGATGCAGGCCGTCATCGGTGCGCAGGTGGCTCGCGACAGTGGGTTGGCAATGGGCAACAACTTCTCTGGCTCGCACGGCCTGGGTGGCAAGGGCCATGCCCATGGCGACAACCCCTACGTGGTCAGCGGTGTGCTGGCACCCTGCGGCTGCGTGCTGGACCGCTTGATCCTGACCGCCACTGAATCGGTCTGGCAGGTGCATGAGAAAGCCACGGCGGTGGATGCCGAAGACCAGAAGGTGATGGAAGCCGAGCGTGAAGTGACCATGGCCCTGCTCACCTACAAAAGCCCGCTGGCGGCCGTGACCCTGCCACGCTTTATCAACACCACCACCGAGATGCAGGCCGCCGCACCGGCCATCGAGGTCACCCGGCTGCTGCGCATGGTGGGTGTGGGCACGGATGTGCTGCGCGGCTTTGGCGCGGTGCTGTTGCTTACAGCGGGCCTGAGCGTGTTCATCGCACTGTGGAACGCTGTGCGCGAGCGCCAGGCCGACCTGGCCATGCTGCGCATGCTGGGCGCATCACCTCAAAAAATCGCCGGGCTGGTGCTGTGCGAAGCCTTGTTGCTGGCGTTGATGGCCACGGCACTGGGCCTGGCTGGCGGCCACCTGCTCACCGGGCTGATAGGCTACTGGTTGCAGGCCGAGCGCTCTGTGGCGCTCACCGGCTGGATCTGGTTGCCCGCAGAATGGTGGGTGCCTGCGTTGGGTGGGGGAGTGGCGATGCTGGCGGCACTGCTGCCGGCGGCGGGGGCTTATCGCGTCAATGTGTTTGAACTACTTTCGTCAAGGTGAAACCATGAAAAATCTGAAGGGTCGGGTTGCGGTGGTCACGGGGGCGGCCAGTGGTATTGGCTTTGCCATGGCAAAACACTTTGCGGGTGAGGGCATGAAGCTGGTGATGGCCGATATTGAGCAGACCACCCTGGCCAGTTCGCTGGCGGCTTTGCGGTCGGGGGGCGCGACCGCCATCGCGCTGCGTACAGATGTTTCCGTTGAAGGCCAGGTCAATGCATTGGCCGATGCCGCCTATGCTGAATATGGCGCGGTGCACGTGGTGTGCAACAACGCGGGTGTGGCCACCCCGGCGCTGCGCACCCTGGCGTGGGAGACGCCATTGTCGGATTGGGAGTGGATTCACAAGGTCAACTTCATGGGCGTTTTGTACGGCGTGCGCGCTTTTGTGCCGCGCATGCTGGCAGGCGGTGATGAAGGCCACATCGTCAACACCGCATCCATCGCCGGGCTGGTCACGGGCGGCAATCCGTATTTCGTGTCCAAACACGCGGTGTCGTGCTTTACCGAGGGCTTGTACAAAGACCTCAAAGGCATGGGTGCGAAAGTGTCTGCGTCGGTGTTGTGCCCGGGCCTGATCCGCACCGGCATCATGGAGGCCGAGCGCAACCGCCCGGTCGAACTAGGCCCCGCCACCAACGTGAATGCGTTGTCTGAAAAAGTCCGTGAGATGGCGGCCAATTTCAAGGCTGCACTGGAGGTCGGTCTTGAGCCCGCGCTGGTGGCTAGCGAGGTGGTCGCGGCCATTCTTCTGGACCGCTATTACGTCATTCCTGCACAGCAGAATCTGCTGGAGGCCGTTGACCTGCGGTTGCATGACATTCTGGCCCGGCGCAACCCGACCCTCGTCGCGCCCAGGAATTGATGGCGGTTCGGTTGGTTTACTTGAACTGCAAGCTGCCGTCACCCAGATCAGCGGCGGGCATTTCCTTCAGGTCGCGCACATAGTCCTGGTCATGCCGCCAGGGCTCGTCCACACCCTGGCGGGGCAGCAGGTGCACGCCACGCGTCACGTAACCGGGGTTGAAGTTGTCGGCGTCAATCCAGGGCTTGAGTTCCATGTCTTTGTCTTGCGTGCGAAGCTGCGGGGTCACCACGCTGCTGCCACGGGCCTTCATATGGGCCAGCAGGCGGCATACGAAGTCGCCCAGAATATCCACGCGCAGCGTCCAGCTCCAGCGGAAGTAGCCAAACACCCACAGCAGGTTAGGTACGCCGGTGAACATGGTGCCGCGCCAGGCCACCGTGTCGCCAAATGCAAGCGGCTTGCCGTCAACCTCAAACGGGATATTCCCGAGCGCGCTCAGATTGAAGCCGGTGGCCGTCACCACAATGTCGGCGGGCAGTTCTTCGCCCGACTTGAGCTTGAGCCCGGTGGCGGTGAAGTGGTCAATCTCATCGGTGACCACTGAGGCCCTGCCTTTTGCAATCGCCTTGAACAGGTCGCCATCGGGAATGAAGGCCAGGCGCTGCTGCCAGGGGCGGTAGCGGGGTGCGAAGTGTTTGTCGACATCCACCTTGTCGCCCAGGAAGCTGCGCACGTTGTTCAGCAGGTCACGCTTGACGGCATCGGGCTCGGCCCGCGCCCGCGCCTGAAACTGTGTTTGCTCAAACAGGACTTTGCGGCGCGCAATCTCGTGAATCCACGCTTCGGGAATCTCCAGCTGGCGCAGCATGTCGGCCAGCTCATTGATGTTGCGCGCGGTGTGGAAATACGTGGGCGAGCGCTGCAGCATGGTGATGTGCGCACATGAATCTGCCATGGCGGGCAGCAGCGTGGCAGCCGTTGCGCCAGAGCCAATCACCACCACACGTTTGCCAGCGTAGTCCAGGTCTTGGGGCCAGGTCTGCGGGTGGACGATGCGGCCCTTGAAGTCGTCCATGCCCGGCCAGTGGGGCGTGTAGCCCTTGCTGTGGTCGTAGTAGCCCTGGCACATCCACAGGAAACTGGCGGTGAAGGTCAGCATCTCGCCGGTGTCTTCACGGCGCACGGCAAGAGTCCAGCAGCGTGCGGCGCTGGACCATGACGCGCTGACGATGGCGTGGCCGTAGCGGATGTGGGGTGCCAGGCCGTTGTCGGTGACCACCTCGCCCATGTACTTCAGTATTTTGTCAGCCGTGGCAATGGGCGCGCCTGTCCATGGCTTGAAGCGGTAGCCAAAGGTGTAGAGGTCGCTGTCGGAGCGGATACCAGGATAGGTGTGCGTAACCCAGGTGCCGCCAAAGGTAGGTTTGGATTCCAGAACCAGATAGCGCGTGCCGGGGCTTTGCGTTTGCAAATGCCAGGCCGCACCAATGCCGGAAATACCGGCACCCACAATGATCATGTCGAAATGTTCGGGCTTATTTGCGGCTTCAGAGGGTGTGATTGGCATCTGGTCATTGTGATGCACCGGCGCAGGTTTCGTAAAGCGGGCTTGCGCGCCCGGTATGATGGGCACCGCCTGCCACGCCAGTTCATCCAGGATTCATATGAAGAAAACACTGATAGCCCTCGTATCCATTGCGTTATTTGCTATATCTTCAGTAGCGGCTGACAAACACGGCGACAAGGAAGCCAAAGAAGACGCCCAGCGCCACCGCGCCATGGCAGCAGCCCATGAGGCGGCTGCCAAATGCCTGGAATCCGGCAAGAAGGAAGACGTTTGCAGCAAGGAGTTGCAGGCGGCTTGCAAAGGGCTTGCCATTGGTAAATACTGCGGGATGAAGCACGAGCATTGAAATGTTCCCGCACAATGCCGTCAAACCCGAAAAATCCGGTCAATCTGAGGTCCGTATGAAAACCATGTCACGTGTTTCGTCATCGCTCTTGCCATCACTTCTGTCATCCGTGATGGCGCTCGCCAGCCTGCCTTTGATGGCCCAACTCAGCTCGCCCTTGCCCGCAGGCACGGGTGCCGGTGTGCACAGTGCCGACAGCCCGTTTGCACCGATCAAGGAGCGCGGCGACGTGCTGCCGTGGTCCATGCTGACCGAGGTCAAGACCAAGGCCGAGAAGAACCGCCTGCTGCCGGTGTTCCCCGCACCCGTAGTGGCGCTGAACCAGAAAACCCAGCGTATTCAGGGCTTCATGATGCCGCTGGAACCGGGCGAAAAACAGAAACATTTTTTGCTCAGCTCCGTGCCCATGACCTGCGGGTTCTGCACACCCGGCGGGCCTGAGAGCATGGTTGAGGTCAAGACCAAAACGCCGGTGAAGTACTCACTGGACGTGGTGGTGGTTGAGGGCAAGTTTGCCGTGCTCAATGACGACCCCTATGGGCTGTACTACCGCATGACTGACGCGGTGAGCGTCAAGTAATTCCAATGGCGGCTTTGCCAGGTGCAGCACAACGACGCGGGGCTTCAAGCCCTGCGCTGGCTTGTGCTTTGGTTTTTGCCTTGGCGCTGGTGTTGCTGTTGGCCCAGTTTTTGGGTCAGACCCACGGTATTTCTCACACCCGTACGGCTATTTACGGTCAAACGCAGGCCTCTGTCCTGGGTCAGGCCCAGGGTCTGAGCGGGGTCGGGCAGGGCAGGGCCGCTCAGGGTGTGTTTGCCCACTTGTTTTCCGGCCATGAGGATGACTCTGCCGACTGCCGTGCCTATGATCAGCTAAGCCACATCGACGCCATGCCAGGCGTGGCTGCGCTGGTGCTGCCGCTGGTCATCCAGCCCTTTCTTCTCGCCATCTCATCGGGCCTTGCCACGGCCCGCTGGCACGCGCTGTTTCAGGCGCGCGGCCCTCCCTCGCTTCGTTGAATCCTGTTGGTTGAAGTAGCTTCCCTCTGGTGTCACAGCCAGTGGGGAGTTGTGTATTTTTTTGATTCATCGAAGCGCCATGAAAACCTCTTTTCCCCGCCGCCTTGCGCGGCACCCCGTCAGCATCGCCAGCCTTTTGTTCATTGTGGGCACCGCGTCTGCACAAACCGCACCCCCGGCCCCCGTTACCCTGAAAGAAGTCACCATCACCGGTAACCCGCTGGGGGCTACAGATTTGATAGCGACCGCAGCCCAGTATTCGGGGGCTGCGCTGCTATTGCGCTCTCAAACCACGTTGGGTGAGACGCTGGACGGTACGCCCGGTGTCAGCAGCACCTACTTTGGCCCCAACGCCAGCCGCCCCATCATTCGCGGGCTGGATGGCGACCGCATCCGCATCCTGCAAAACAGCGGGGCCAGCATTGACGCATCGGGCCTCAGCTACGACCATGCCGTGCCCAGCGACCCCATCAGCATGGAGCGCATCGAGGTGCTGCGCGGCCCCGGTGCGCTGCTGTATGGCGGCAGCGCCGTGGGGGGCGTGGTGAACGTGATCGACAACCGCATTCCGCGCGAGCCCTTGTTCGATGCTCAGGGTGGCGAAAGCAATGGAAGCAACGGGCGCGTTGCGGGCAAGGCCGACATTGGTTTTGCCAGCGGCAATTCAGAAAAAGGCGCTGGCCTGCTGCTGGAAACGGGAACTGATCGTTTTACCCTGCATGCCGATGTGTTCAACCGCAGCACGGGCGACGTAGCCGTGCCCACGGCGCTTGCCTGCACCAAGCCAGGGGCACCATCGCTGGCCAACCGCATCTGCAACTCAAGCGCTGAGACGCGGGGCGGGGCCCTGGGTGGCTCGGTGTTTTTCAACCAGGGCTATCTGGGTGCGTCGGTCAGCACTTACCGCTCCAGTTATGGCACCGTGGCCGAGGACGATGTGACCATCGGCATGCAGTCCAACCGCGTCGCGCTGGAGGGCGAAATCCGGGGCCTGGGCGGCCTGCTGCAAAGCATCAAGGGCCAGATCAGCCGCAGCGACTATGAGCACACCGAATACGAGGGCTCTACAGCCGGCACCGTGTTCAAAAATGCGGGCGACGACCTGCGCCTGCAAGCGCGCCACGCCAAGCTCGGCCCCCTGGAAGGCGTGGTGGGGTTGCAGGTGGAAAACACCCGGTTTTCTGCCGACGGCGAAGAAGCCTTTGCGCCTTATAGCCGCACCAGCCAGACGGCGCTGTTTGCGTATGAAGAATTGCCCACCGCGTGGGGCAAACTGAGCTTTGGCGCGCGTCTGGAGTCAGTCAACGTGGAGTCGCTGGGCACCCCGCTGGTGGCGCGGTTTGCGCCCGCCAGCCGCAGCTTCAACCCCGGTAGCTACGCGCTGGGGGCTTTGTGGAATGTGGCACCTGGCTTGCAGCTCACCAGCAACCTGGCCTACAGCGAGCGGGCACCCAAAGACTACGAGCTGTTTGCCGACGGCCCGCACATTGCCACCAACGCTTATGAGGTGGGCAACGCCAGCTTCTCTTCTGAGAAGTCCACCAACTTTGATCTGGGGGCGAAGTGGAAGCAAGGGGCCAACAGCTTTGCGGTGAGTGCCTTCGTTAACCACTTCAGCAACTACATCTCGCAGGCCGCTACCGGCGTGATGCGTGACACGCAAGGCAACGGCGCGGGCGGGGCGGGGGTGAACGACGACGGCACCGGCAACTCAATCGAGTCCGGCGGTACGGCGCGCATTCTTCCCGAGTTCGTCTACACCCAGGTGCCTGCCCGCTTCACCGGGCTGGAGGCCAATGGCAACATCCGCCTGATTCAAGCCGGACCATCCCATGGGCAAACGCTGGACCTGGAGCTGCGTGGCGACATGGTGCGCGCTGTGAACACCACCACCGGCCAGCCGCTGCCCCGCATTGCGCCGGTACGTGTGGGTGCCACCCTGGCCTGGGCGCAGGGTGGGTGGGGTGCACGCTTTGGCGTGAACCACGTAGCCGCGCAAAACGAGGTGGCAGCGGGCCAGCCCGCCACGGCGGCCTACACCCTGGTCAATGCGTCCATCAACTACCGCCAAAAGCCGGGGGCCAGCAACCTGCTGTGGTTTGCGCGCGCAGACAACCTGGGCGACGCACTGGCGTATTCGGCCAGCTCCATCCTGACCCAGACCGCGCCGGGCAAGGCCCCGCTGCCGGGGCGCAGTGTGCGGGTGGGCTTGCAGGTGAGTTTCTAAAAAACAGGGACAGGCATTTTTGGACGGAGGGAGGGAGAAGCCATCATCAGGGGAAACCCGGATGTGGTTGGTAGACTTGCGTATCCGCAATCTGCCTGCCCATGAACGCCATCGTCCTGTCTTCCCTGATTCCTGTTGTCTTGCTGATTGCTATTGGTTTTATAGCTGCTAGAGCAGGTTACATAAGGGCTGAGGCCACAAAAGACCTTGCAATGCTGGTCTTTGTGGTGCTGACGCCTGCGCTGCTCTTTCGCACCATGAGCACGGTGCATGTGGAGCGGCTGGACTTCAAGCCCGTGGCTGTCTACTTCGCCGCTGCCATTTTGCTGTTTGGGGTGATGCTTTTCTGGCAGGGTGCCACGCGCCGCGCCGCCGTGGTGGCGCTGGCGGCCACGTTCAGCAACACGGTGGCCATCGGCATTCCGCTCGTGGGCCTGGCCTATGGCGACGCGGGGCTGGTGACGCTGTTCACGCTGATCTCGTTGCACGCCCTCATCATGCTCACGCTGGCCACGGTTATGCTGGAGCTGGCCGTGGCACATGAGGCCGCGTCCAAAATCCCCCCCGAAGTCGGCGACGACGCCCGCGCACGCCGGCGGCGCATGGCGCTGATGGTGCTGGGTGCACTGCGCAACGGCATCTTTCACCCGGTGCCCATGCCCATCATCATTGGCCTGCTGTTTGCGCAAACCGGCCTGGTGCTGCCCGAGGTGGTGGAGCGCCCCCTGGTGCTGCTGGGCAACGCCATGGGCCCATTGGCGCTGGTGCTGGTCGGGGCCACGCTGGCCAGTGCCCGCGTGGGCGCGCACCTGAAAGCTGCCACCGGACTGGCGCTGGTAAAGAACCTGGTCATGCCCGCGATGGTGGCCGCGATTGGCTGGGCCGTAGGCCTGACCGGCGTGCCCCTGATCGTGATGATCGTTGCCGCGTCGCTGCCGATTGGTGCCAACGTGTTCATGTTCTCGCAGCGCTATGAAGTGGCGGAGGAGTTGGTAACGGCGGGGGTGGCCGTGTCAACAGGGCTGGGTGTGGTGACAATATCGGTGGTGATGGCGCTGGTGACCCGGCTTTGACTCAGCCTTGAGCCGCCTTTGAGCCGGGTACCCGTCATGCGCTGCGTGATTTTCGTGAAACTTGGGGAATGGAAAATAAAATGAAACGGTTTTTTTTGCGACAGGCCTTCGCCTTGATGGCATTTACGGTGGCCGCATTGGTCGCTCCTGCGGTATACGCCGACGATGAAGCGCCCGATGTGATGATCAAACGCGTGTTGTCTGACGTTCTGGAAACCATCAAGACTGACAAAGCCATACGGGCGGGTGATGTTTCCAGGGTGGCAGCCTTGGTTGACTCGCGCATCATGCCTTATGTCAATTTTCAGCGCATGACTGCTTCGGTCGTAGGCCCGGTCTGGCGTCAGACCACCCCTGAGCAGCAGAAGCGGTTGCAGGAAGAGTTCAAAATTTTGTTGGTGCGTGCCTATGCCGGTGCGGTGGCGCAATTGAAAGATCAAACTGTCAGCATGAAGCCTTTCAAGGCAGCCGCGGACGACAAAGAGGTGTTGGTGCGCACGGAGATCAAGGGGGGCGGCGAGACCATTCAACTGGACTACCGCCTGGAATACCCCCAGGTTCAGGGTGCGGGTTGGCGAATTTACAACCTCAACGTCGCAGGCGTGTGGCTGGTTGAAACCTACCGCAGCCAGTTTGCCCAGGAAATTCACGCCAAAGGCATTGACGGCCTGATTGGGGTGCTGGCCGAGCGCAACAAAGCCAACGGCAAGAAGACCTGACCCAATGGACCCAATACCACCAGGTGGATCGGCCTAATACTCGGTGGTGGATCGCCGCACTGCGGGTTTCACAAAGCGCCAGCGCCCCACGCTGCACGACAAGGCGAAGCCTGCCAACCCCGTCAATCCGACCAGAAGAAGTGGCTGCTGCCACGCGCCGCCGTAGGCACCAAACATGCTGACCTTGACGCTTTCCACAACCCAGGTGAGTGGCAGCCAGGGGCTGATTTGCGCAAACAGGCCACCGCTAAGCTCCACCGGCAAAACCCCCCCCGAGGAGGACAACTGGACCGCCAGAAGAAACATTGCAATGCCTTTGCCCGCATCGCCAAAAGCCTTGGTCAAGGCAAACACGATGGACAGGAACGCGATTGACGAGACGACCAGTGACAGTGCAAATATCCACGGATTCAAGACGTGGATTTTCAAGACATACAGCACCACCAGAAACACCATCAGCGACTGAAGAAGCGCTACACACGCAGGCAAAAAGATCTTGCCAACAACCTTCGCAGGTCTGGAAAAGAACTGTGAGTGGCGCGGCAATACCTGGACGTGGAGCAGAAACGCCGCCATTGCAGCCCCCAGCCACAAAGCACCGGGAACGACGTTTGCTGCAAACCCGCTGCCACTGTTTTCAACCGGCGCGTCTATTTCGATCAGGGGCGCAACCGAATGGGCCAGGCCCTCAGGACTTCCACCGGGGCTCTCCAGCTTGTCCGGCAATGCCTTTGCCACCAGATCAACGCTGTTTGAGAGATGTTCTACGCTCTCGTTGTTCTTTTGGGCGGCATTCATCAAATTGGCAGCGCTTGCAGCCATTTCGCTTGCGCCTTTGGCTAATTCATCGAGATCCGAGTTGCCGGGCCGCGACGCATCCGCCGCCCTTGGAACGGCCCTTAACTGTTTTGCCTCGGCGGTCAATTGGCTGACACCCTCGTTCAGACGGCGGGTGCCACCTGCCAGCACCTGGACACCGGCGTTCGTTCGTGCGGCGCTGGCGCTTAGATCACGTGCGCTGGCACGCAGCGTGCCCACGGCGTTGTGAAGTCGATCTACGCTGCGTTGTGAGCCCGCTGCGTTGTGGAGCACCATTACCCATCGCCGCTCGTTCAGGCTTTCATTGATCTCGCGCCCCAAACGCTCCGCAAAGCGTTTGGCAATGGCCGCCGTTTCATAGTTGTTGCCCTGGGACGTGTAAATCACAACCTTCCCGGCACCTGCTTCAGCCCCCGGAACCGCACTGGCACTGAAGTCGCGCGGAATGATCACCGCAAAGGCCAATTTGCCCTGGCGCACCAACGCCCTGGCCTTTTGCTCGTCGTCGAACATGGCATACCCGAAACGCCCACCGTCTTCAAGCCGGGTCGTGATCTCCCAGCCCACGTTAAATTTACGCTCCCCGAACGTCACGCCTTCGTCAAGATTCACGACAGCGACCGGCAAGGCGTTGGTCTTGGTTTCCGGATCCCACACACTGGTGATGTAAAGCACGCAGTACATGGCGGGCACAAATGCCAGCATGGTGCCGCTGAGCAGCCGCCTGGGAGACCGAAGCAAATAGCTGGCCTCATTGCGGACAATAAACAGGATCTGTAAGAAAAATTTCATGGTTTTCCGCGTGTCGCCGAGTTTGGAACCCTGTGATCAGGCCGACTTTTAAAAACAGATGTGTCGAGTTCTGGCGCCGTGCCTGCCTCCAATACGAGTCGCGTTGGACTCTCAGCAAGAACGGATGGGCTTTTCAACCGGATGGCCTTGAGTATCGCACCGGGACACGGGCACAAGCAGGTGCTGTGCACGGCCTGCTGTGCACGGCGCACCATTTCCAAGCTTCCGCCTTCACCGGGGAATGATGGCTGTTTTCACCATGAAGCGGTAATCGCTTTCGCATGATTTGAAAACGTCTCCACCAGCCGGCTGTGATTGTCATCCAGCGTAGTCAGTGCAATGCCAATGCGGTTAACTCCGGTGCCCCTTGCGGACGGCTTTTGGGGGCCATCACTCAATGTCAAAAACTTCACCCCCCGGTTCACATACCGCTTGGCCACACCGGGCACCAGCGCCACACCCAGGCCGCTCTCCACCAGGCTCACAATGGTTTGCACCTGCACGGCCTCTTGGGCCACGCGCGGCGTGAAGCCCGACTGCTGGCAGCGCAGCATGGCCACGGCAAACAGGTTGGGCACGGCCGACTGGGCATACATGATGAAGGGCTGACTGGCCAGCTTGGCCAGAGCGATGGACGTGCCTTTTGCGAATTCACTCTTGGCTGACACGGCCACCACAAACTCGTCTTCTTCCAGTGTTATCAGCCTGAACGGGCCATGGTGCAGCACCGGGTAGCGCACCAGGCCCACATCCAGCGTGTGGGCTTGTAGCCGCTCCAGAATGCTGGCGGTGGTGGACTCGGCCAGCTCAAACTCCACCTTGGGGTAGCGCTTGAGAAACGTGGGGATCAGGCGTGGCAGCAGCGAATAGGTGGCTGAGCCTACAAAGCCTATGCGCAGCAGGCCACCCTCACCATGCAGCGCGGCAGACACCGCCTGCTGGCACTGCTGGGCATGCGCCAGTGTCTGGCGAGCGTCGGTCAGCATGGCTTCGCCCGCCGCAGTAAGCAGTACGCCACCGGGGGTGCGAAGGAACAGCGCACCGCCCATTTCTTCTTCAAGTTTGCGGATGGAAACCGACAACGGCGGCTGCGCCATGTGCATTAGCTCGGCGGCCTTGTGAAAGTTGCCGGTTTCAGCCAGAGCGACGAATTGCTTGAGTTGACGCAGGTTCATGGCGATGTGTTCTCAAGCTGGTGTCGATACGATATTGGTATCAATAGCTGAATTATTAATATTAGACATGATGAGGCGATGCCGCTCACAATGCAAGCAGACCCAGCCTTTAAACAGAGAATCAAACTGGAACAGAACGGCTACAGATCAATGTCAGAACTCACTTCAGCGCCTACCCCATCAGACACTGCCGCTTTGCCACTCGCGGGCCTGCGGGTGGTCGATGCCAGCGCGGTGGTCATGGGCCCCTACGCAAGCCAGTGGCTGGCCGACCTGGGTGCCGAGGTCATCAAGATTGAGCCCCCGCAAGGCGACTCCACCCGCAATACCGGCCCCACCACCGAGAAGGGCATGTCGCCCATTTTTCTGGGTGTGAACCGCAACAAGAAAAGCGTGGTGATTGACCTGAAGCACGCGGATGGCCAGGCCGCACTGCTGCAGCTTATTGGCACGGCAGATGTGTTCATGCACAGCATGCGTCCGCAAAAGCTGGGGGCGCTGGGGCTAGACCCCGATGCCGTGCGCAGCGCCAACCCCAGGCTGGTTTACGCCACGCTTCACGGCTTTGCCGAGAGTGGCCCCTATGGGGGGCGCCCGGCGTATGACGACATCATTCAAGGCATGGCGGGCAGTGTGGACATGATGGTGCAGCAGTCGGGCGAGGCCCGGTTTCTGCCCACCATTGCAGCGGACAAAACCACGGGCCTGGTCGCGGCGATGGCCATCATGGCCGCGCTCATGCAGCGCCACAGCACGGGTCAGGGTTCGTATGTGGAAGTGCCGATGTTCGAGACCATGGCGGCCTTCAACCTGGTGGAGCATTGCTACGGCCAGCATTTTGAGCCGCCACAGTCCGTAGCAGGCTACCCGCGCGTACTGGCCGACTCGCGCCGCCCGTATCGCACGGCTGATGGCTACGTGTGCATGATGCCGTACACCGATGCGCACTGGCAGCGCTTCTTCGCCGCCATGGGCGTGCCTGAATTCGCCCGTGATGTCCGGTTTTGCAGCATCGCCGCGCGCACCGAAAACATCGTGGCACTGTACGAGACCATGGGTCAGTTTGGCGCTGGCAAAACCACCGATGAATGGCTAGCGCTGTGCGACGCGCTGGAGATTCCGGCAGGGCGTGTGAACCGGCTGGATGACCTGAAGCGCGACGCGCATCTGCAAGCCACCGGCTTCTTCACACGGGTGAATGACCCGGCCATGGGGGAGTTGTGCTTCCCTGGCGTGCCGGTGCTGTTCAACGGCCACCGGCCACCGGTAGCCACGCCACCGCGCCTGGGGGCCGATACACAGGCCGTGCTGCTACAGGCAGGGCTGTCGGCGCAGCAGGTGGCCAACCTGGTAGCCAGTGGGGCCGTGGTGTTGAACCCGTCGTCCCGGCCCTCCAACCCTTCAGAAATTTAATGCAATGACATCCCCCAATTCAGTATCACCATCCACATCGTTTCAAACACCCGCGTTGCTGGGCCAGGGCTTCGTCTGGCAGGACCTGTCGGTGGGCCAGCGGTTTCGCACCTTTCGCCGCACCATCACCGAGACGGACCTGATCAACTTCATCTCCTGCACCGGCATGCTGGAAGCCATCTTCATTGAAAAGGGCTACGCCGGTAGTGCCATTGAAGGCAGGCCGGTGCCCGGCGCACTGACCTACACGCTGATTGAAGGCTTCATCTTGCAGACCATGATTCAGGGCACGGGCCTGGCCATGCTGGAGCTCACGCAAAAAATTCTGCTGCCAGTGCGGGTGGGTGACACCATTCATGCCGAGGTCGAGGTCACCGGGCTGCGGCCCACGTCAAAGAGTGGTCGTGCGGTGGTCACGTCCGACATTCGCGTGTTCAACCAGAAAGACCAGCTGGTCATGACCTATACGGCCACGCGGCTGCTGGCAGGCCGGGCAGCTTGACGCAATCCATCTACAAAGTCACCTATTGGAGATACCCATGAAAACAATGACTCGACTTGCCACGATGACCGCGGTTACCGGCACGCTGCTGGCGGCCAGCCTTGGTAGCGGCGGTGCTCAGGCACAAGGCACCTACCCTGACAAGCCCATCAAACTGGTGGTCGCCTTCCCGCCCGGCGGACCGACCGACCTGGTGGCCCGCGTGCTGGCGCAAAAACTCACTGAGCAAATGGGCCAGCCGGTGGTGGTGGACAACAAGGGCGGAGCCAACGGCAACATCGGTGCCGAGTTTGCCGCCAAAGCACCGGCGGATGGCTACACGGTGTTCTACAACACATCAGCCGTGGCGCTTAGCCCGGCGTTGTACAAGAAGCTCAGCTACGACGTGACGACGGACCTGGCCCCGGTGGCGCTGACTGCCGTGATCCCCTTGGTGCTGGCCGTGCACCCGTCGGTGCCTGCCAACAACGTGCAGGAGTTTCTGGCCTACGTCAAGGCCAACCCGGACAAGGTGACCTATGGCTCCGCCGGTAACGGCAATATCACGCACCTGGGGGCTTTCTTGCTGTTGCAGAGCAAGGGATTGGCTGCCACGCACGCGCCCTACAAAGGCAGTGCGCCTGCGTTGACCGATCTGGTGGGCGGGCAGACCCAGTTTGTCACTGACACCGTCAATTCAGCTTTGCCCTTCATCCGGGACAAACGCCTGCGCGCCCTGGCCGTGACCAGTCTCAAGCGCACCGCGGTGCTACCCGATGTGCCCACGCTGAGTGAAACCGTCAGCCCCGGCTTTGAAGTAGGCGCATGGCAGGGGATGCTGGTGCCTGCCAAAACACCGCCTGAGATTGTCAAGCGGCTGAATGCTGAAATTCTGAAGGCGCTGGCAACCACCGAAGTCAAGGCCAAGTTGGCCGCTCAGGGAGCAGACCCGCTGGGCTCCACGCCTGCGGAGTATGGTGCGTACATCAAGTCCGAAATTGAGCGCTGGACCAAGGTGGTGAAGCAGACCGGGGCTTCGCTTGAATAGGGCTGGCGCTGCAGGCAGACAGCAGGCAGGCAACAGGTAGGTAAACGGACCCAAAAGACCCAAGGAGATTGACATGATGAAGCAAGTAGTGATGAGGCGAGCGCTGTGCCTGCTGGGTGCGGCAGCCTTGGTCGCGGCCGTTGTACCGGGCCGTGCTGTGGCCCAGGACTTCCCCAGCAAACCCATCAAGTTCATCGTGCCGTTTCCACCGGGTAGCGGCACGGACACGTCGGCACGCTACTTCGGCAAGAAGCTGTCAGAGATGACGGGCCAACCTGTGGTGGTGGAAAACAAGCCGGGAGCCAACGGGTTCATCGCGGTTCGCAGTGTGCTCTCGGCGCCGGCAGATGGCTACACCGTGTTTGTGGGCAGCAACTCCACGTTGGCTGTCAACACGGCCTTGTTCAAGGCCTTGCCCTACGACCCAGCGACCGACTTCGCCCCGCTGACCATGATGATGCGCGCCCCCGCCGTGCTGGTCGTGCCAGCAGGGTCGGCCTACAAATCAATCGCTGATTTGATTGCCGCCGCCAAGGCGCAGCCCGACAAGCTGGATTACGGTGCAGGCTCGGCGGGCTACCAGTTGATGGCCGAGCTGTTCAACGATGCGGCCAAGGTGCAGACACATCATGTGCCGTACAAGGGCGCTTCAGAGGCCATCACGGCGGTAGTGTCTGGCACTGTGCAGATGGCCTTTGCCGACGTGACGGGTGCGCAGGAGCTCATCAAAGGCGGCAAGCTGCGGGCGCTGGCGGTTGCGTCTGACAAGCGCATATCGGCTTTGCCGGGCGTACCCACGGCGGCTGAGGCGGGTCTGCCAGGCTTCACGGCCTACACCTGGGTGGCGGCCATGGTGTCCAGCAAGACACCCAAGCCCGAGACGGACAAGCTTGCCGCGCTGATGGCCAAAATTGAAACTCTGCCGGAGACGCGCGAGTTCTATGAACGCCTGGGTGCGGAAACCATGCTGGGGGGGCCGGAGGAAATGCGCAGCTTCCAGAATGCCGAGATCCAGCTTTGGAAGCGCATTGCCTTAAAGGCCAAGGTGGAGCAGCAGTAATGAGCGCGCTTGATTCATTGACCCTGACGTCCATCCCGCCTGAGGATGAAGCCCTGCGTGCCCCGGTGCGGGCGTTTCTGGCTGACGCGATGAAGAAAGTGCCCGCCCATATCCGCGCCAAATCCTGGGCGGGTTACGACACCGCCTTTAGCCGAGAACTGGGCCGCCGGGGTTGGCTGGGCATCACGCTACCCAAAGAATACGGCGGCGGCGGGCGCAGCCCGTTTGCACGCTATGTGCTGGTGGAGGAGTTCCTGAACTTTGGTGCGCCCGTGGGCTCGCACTGGATTGCAGACCGCCAAAGCGGGCCGCTCATCCTCAAATATGGCACGCAAGCGCAGAAGAATTTCTACCTGCCGCCCATCTGCCGGGGTGAATCGTTTTTTTGCATTGGCATGAGCGAGCCCAATGCAGGCTCTGACCTGGCCAGTGTGAAAACACGCGCTACTCAAACCGCCATTGGCTGGACGCTGAATGGCCAGAAGATATGGACTACCAACGCGCAGGCTTGCGAGTACATGATTGCGCTGGTGCGTACTTCGGGGGACGCGCAAGATCGGCAAAAAGGCTTGTCGCAAGTCATCGTGGATTTATCGTTGCCAGGGGTGACGGTGCGCCCCATCACCGACCTGTCGGGCGACAGTTTTTTCTGCGAGGTATTTTTTGACAATGTGCTGTTGGCCAGCGACGCGTTGATTGGCGATGAAGGCAAGGGCTGGGAGCAGGTGACGGCCGAGCTGGCATTTGAGCGCAGCGGGCCGGAGCGGCTGTTCTCCAGCATTGTGTTGTTTGACGAATGGCTGGCTTTCATCCGCACCGAAGCGGGCCGCACGCCGGAGTCGGTGCGGCTGGCGGGCAAGATATTCAGCCAGTTGGCACCGTTGCGGGCCATGTCGGTGGCGGTCACTGAAAAGCTCGCACGCGGCATGAGCCCGATTGTGGAAGCCGCTTTGGTCAAAGACCTGGGTACAGGGGTGGAGCAATTCATTCCGAGTGCCATTGCCGATGACCTGTTTTCGCGTGACGTACAGAACGCGCCGCTGGAGCTGCTGCAAACGCTGAACTACGTGACGCAGGTTGCGCCTTCGTATTCACTGCGGGGTGGCACGCGGGATATTTTGCGTGGCATGATTGCCCGCGGACTGGGGCTTCGGTGATGACACATTCCATGGACGATCTTTTCTCTGACGCCGTGCGCCAACTGCTTACGGCGCAATGCACGCCGCAGGTGGTGCGTGATATTGAAGCGGGCCAGTCTGCCCAGCCGTTGTGGCAACGGATTGAGGCTTCAGGCTTTGCCGATGCGCTGGTGAGCGAGGCGCAGGGCGGGGCGGGTTTGAGCCTGTCTGCCATTTATGGCGTGCTGGAACTGTGCGGCAGCTTCTGCCTGCCGGTACCGCTGGCCGAGACTATGCTGGCGCGGGCCTTGCTGGCGCAAGCCGGGGTGACGTGCCCGGCAGGCAGTATGGCGCTGGGGCAAGCTGCTTCAGGTGCGGATGGTGGCTTGGTGTGTGATGTGGTGCGCTGTGGCCAGGTTGCAGACTGGGTGCTGGTGTCGCAAGGCATGAATCATGAAGCGACATCGGGCAGCGTGTGCCTTTTGCTCCCCGTGTCGCAAGCCATTAAATCGCCCGCCGGTTTTTGTCTGGATGCCAAACTGGTGTGGCCGCACGGTGTGGTGGCTGCGGCACAGCGCTTCACCGGTCATCACAACATCCAGACGCTGCAAGCCTGCATTTATGCGGCTCAACTGGCGGGTGCCATGCAGGCGGTTTTTAACCGCACTTTGCAGTACGCCAATGACCGCAACCAGTTTGGCCGCCCCATCGGGAAGTTTCAGGCCATTCAGCATCAACTGGCGGTGATTTCCGAACATGCCTTCGTGGCGCGCATGGCGGCGCAATTGGGTTGCCGCTCCAGCACGTTCATGCCAGACCGTCTGTGTGTGGCCGTGGCCAAGGCCCGCACCAGCGAGGCTGCGGTTGAAGTGGCTGCACTCAGCCATTCCATCCATGGTGCCATTGGCTTCACGCAGGAGTTTGATTTGCAGCTCTACACCCACCGCTTGCACCTGTGGCGCCAGGCGGGTGGGTCTGAGTCTTACTGGTACACGGTGGCTGGGGAAGCGTTGGTGGAACACCATCAGGGGCAGACGCTGGACCTGATTCGCGGCGTGACTGACAGCGCCATTTAGCAGGCTGTCAAGTCAGGGTGCCAGCCGCTCCCGCAGCCAGCCCTTGTCGGTATCCAGGGTGTAGCGCAACCGGTCATGCAACCGGCTCCTGCGTCCCTGCCAGAACTGCCAGGTGTCTGGCTTGAGCCGGTAGCCGCCCCAGTGTGGCGGGCGCGGTGGCTGCAGCAGAAATTTGGCACCAAATTTGGCAGCGTTGGCCACCAGCACACCACGGCCTGAAATCACTTCGCTCTGCGGCGATGCCCAGGCACCGATGCGCGAGTCCAGCGGGCGGCTGTGAAAATAGGCATCGCTCTCGGCGTCGCTGACTTTCTCGACCAGCCCCTCTATGCGCACCACGCGCTCCAATTCGACCCAGTGAAACTGCAATGCGGCAAAGGGGTTACCCGCCAGCTCGCGCCCCTTGCGGCTCTCAAAATTGGTGTACCAGACAAGGCCGCGCTCGTCATAGCCCTTGATGAGCACCACGCGCGTGGAGGGCCGTAGATCGCCCGCCACGGTGGCCAGCGTCATCGCGTTGGGTTCGGGCACCTCGGCTTTGATGGCCTCGCCCAGCCATTGGCCAAACTGCTTCAAAGGGTCGCTGTGCGAGGCGCTTTCATCAAGCTCGGCGCGCTCGTAGCTTTTACGGAGGGAGGCGATATGCTTGGAAACATCGTCAGTCATGAGTCAAGTATAAATAAACGATGAATTACGCTGTGCAATCGCAATCGAAGCCACCTGCGCGTCCCGTGGTCATTGTCCTGGCCTCAGGCCGTGGCGAGCGCTTTCTCGCGTCCGGTGGCAGCACGCACAAGCTCTGCGCCCTGCTGGCGGGCAAGCCGGTGCTACAGCACACGCTGGACGCGGTGCGGGCCAGTGGCCTGCGCTGCCACCTGGAAGACGCGGGACACCCTGGCATGGGTGACTCCATTTCGGCGGCGGTGCGGGCCACACCAGACGCCAATGGCTGGCTGATCTTGCCGGGGGATCTGCCGCTGGTACAAAGTGCCACACTTCGCCTGCTGGCCGACGCACTGGCGCACCACGAGGTGGTTATACCGGTGCACGGCGGGAAAAATGGGCAGCGCGGGCATCCGGTTGGCTTCTCGGCCCCCTGCCGTCAATCGCTGTTGGATTTAGAGGGAAACAGAGGTGCAGCCCTTGTTATACGGTCTTACCATGCTATTGAAATAATAGTGGATGATGTGGGCACGGTGACCGACATAGACACGCTGGAAGACCTGCAGCGCGCCCAGGCCATCCTCAGCGCCCGGTAGGTGGGGTGGTAGTGGGAGGGCTGACGCAGCTTGCCTCAGCGCGGCGCGTGCGAGAGCAGTTGCCTCAGCGCATGGTCATGAATGCCATGGTCCTTCAGGCTGTCCAGTGTCTGGCGCGCATAGTCCAGCGTGGTGCCATAGCGCCCACAGGACTCCGAAAATATCCGGCGGTAATGGTCATGCGGCAATTCACCCGTGAAGTTGGGGCTTTGCCTTGACAGGGTGAAGGCGAGGGCCCGCACCGGGCCCTGGGGGGTGGTGCAAGTCAGCCATTTGGGGTCGTACACGCCCGTCACCATTTCACGCAGCCAGAGTTTGTCGAGTACGCCGGGCACATCGCTGCGGGGCACGCGCAACACCATGCCGTGGCAACTGCCACCCGACAGCAGCGCAAACACCAGGCCAGGGCATTCGGGTGTGCCCCGGTTGACGCGGCTCCACATCTTGAGCGCACGGTGCCAGCCATGGACCTTGGCCAGCCGGTGTTCGGCCACTTCAAAATCTGGCCGCCAGATGAGCGAGGCATAGCCAAAGACCCACAGGTCCGACTTGCCACCCCAATCCGTGCGCACGGCATCGAGCATCGGGGCGGGGTCGCGAACGGGGGGTGGTAAAGCGGTCACAGCCACACTTTACAATCAGGGCCAGTTTTTTTAAAAGGGATTTGCAATGTCTGCACAGGATGATGACGGCCACGGGCTGGTTTTAGGCGTGGTTTTTGGTGTGGTCGCCTTGGTGATTGCGTTTGCGATCGGTCTGGGCATTCACCGGTCTGGCGCGATGACGGCCAAGGCACCAGCCAAAGCGGTTGCCGCACCGGCTGCTGCGATGGCAGATGGTGCCAGCGTGATGGTGGTGGATGGCATCGTCAAGTTCTACTTTGCCTCCGGCAAGGCGGAAGTGGCGGCGGGTGGCAACGAAGCCTTGGCTTCCGTGGTGACAGCCGTGGCAGCGGGCAAAAAGGCCGTGATCAGTGGCTTTCATGACGCCAGCGGGGACCCGGCCATGAATGCAGAGCTTGCCAAACAGCGTGCACTCAATGTGCGCGATGCCCTCAAGGCGCTCGGAGTGGCTGAAGACAAGGTTGAACTGAAGAAGCCGGAGCAAACCCTGGCTGCCGGGGCTGCTGCTGACGCCCGCCGGGTTGAGGTCGCCGTGCAATAGCCCCCTTTTCGCATCCGACTTTCGCACGCGACAGTCGCCGCGAAGCCACCGGGCGACTCGCCTCCCTAAAGCCCGACTTGTTCGGGCTTTAGTTTTGGTACCCGGTTGGTAACTCAACGCCGCCCATGGGGCCGTGTACGGGGGTACCATGAGTTTTGTAATTTTGTTACTAAAACATCATGAAACTCCACACGGCGGTCGCTGCGGTTACACAACGAATCAGGGTGCGAAGTCAAAGCCTGCGGGGGGACTACCTGGCACGGCTGACGGCTGCCAGTGAGCGCAAGCCCGGCGCAGAGCGCATGGGTTGCGCCAATGTGGCACACGCTGTGGCTGCCATGCCCGCCAATGACAAGCTAAAAATAGTGGCCCAGCGCGCGCCGAACATTGGCATCGTCACCGCCTACAACGACATGCTGTCGGCCCATGCGCCGCTGCAGCATTACCCCGACCTGATCAAGGCCGAGGCCCGGCTGCATGGCGCTACGGCCCAGGTGGCGGGTGGCGTGCCAGCCATGTGCGATGGCGTCACCCAAGGCACCGCCGGGATGGAGCTGAGCCTGTTCAGCCGGGACGTGATTGCCATGGCTACGGCGGTGTCGTTGAGTCATGACATGTATGACGCCGTGCTGATGCTGGGCGTGTGCGACAAGATCGTGCCGGGCCTGTTGATTGGCGCGTTGCACTTTGGTCATCTGCCCACCGTGTTTGTACCCGCCGGGCCCATGACGTCCGGCCTGTCCAACAGCGCCAAGGGCAAGGTGCGTGAGCGGGCCGCGCAGGGCCTTGTCAGCCGCGAGGAGCTGCTGCAGGCTGAATCTGCCGCCTACCACGGCATGGGCACCTGCACGTTTTACGGCACTGCCAACAGCAACCAGATGCTGCTTGAAGCCATGGGCCTGCATGTGCCCGGCACGGCCTTTGTGAACCCTGGTGAGGCGCTGCGGCAGGAGCTTACACGGGAGGCTGCCCGTACCGTGCTGGGCATTACGTTGGCAAATCGCTATGCGCCTATCGGGCAGATCGTGGATGAGCGCTGCATCGTCAATGCCATGGTCGCGCTGCTGGCCACGGGAGGCTCGACCAATCACTTGATCCACTGGGTGGCCGTGGCGCGCGCGGCCGGCATCGTGATTGACTGGGATGATTTCGCAGCACTCTCCAAAGTGGTGCCCACATTGACCCACGTGTACCCCAACGGCAGTGCTGATGTGAATCAGTTCCAGGCGGCGGGTGGCCCCGGGCTGGTGATTCGCGAGCTGCTGGACAGCGGCTTCATGCATGCCGACGTGCTCACGGTGCGCGCTGGCGGCCTGCGGGAGTACACCGGCATACCTGAAGCGGGGCGTGACGACGAGGAAGGTAACGGTGCGCCCTTGCAGTGGCGAGACGCCAGTGCTTCAAAAGACGAGACCATCATTCGCCCGGTCACCAATGCCTTTAGTGCCACGGGTGGCTTGATGCTGCTGCAGGGCAACCTGGGACGCAGCGTCATCAAGGTGTCTGCCGTACCGGATGACCGCCACATCATCGAAGCGCCAGCGCGGGTATTTGATTCGCAGGAGGCCCTTCACGCGGCTTTCAAGGCCGACGAACTCAATCGCGACGTGGTTTGTGTGGTGCGTTGGCAGGGGCCTCAGGCCAATGGCATGCCCGAGCTGCACAAACTCACGCCACCTTTGGCGGTGCTGCAAGGCAAAGGCTTCAGGGTGGCATTGGTCACTGACGGGCGTATGAGTGGTGCCAGCGGCAAGGTGCCCGCCGCCATCCATGTGTCGCCCGAAGCCAAGGCCGGTGGCCCGCTGGCCAAGGTGATGGACGGTGACGTGATCCGCCTTGACGCCGTTGCCGGTACATTGCAGGTGCTGGTGCCGCCGGACCCATGGGCAGCCCGTGTCGTGGCCACCATGCCCGACCCCCTGATTGAAGCCAATGGCCTGAGCATGGGCCGCGAACTGTTTGCCGGCATGCGCCGCCATGCCATCACCGCCGAAGAAGGAGCCTGCACATGGCTGTGAATCAAACCCCCAAGCCAAGTGTCCTGACGGCCCGCCAGGTCATGCTGGACGCGCCGGTCATTCCGGTCATCGTGTTGCACGACGTAGCCCATGCGGTGCCACTGGCCCGAGCCTTGCTGGCGGGGGGCATCCGCATGCTTGAGGTCACGCTGCGCACGCCGAAGGCGCTGGCCTGCATGGAGGCGATTGCGCGTGACGTGCCCGAGGCCATTGTGGGCGCGGGCACGGTGCGCAGCGCCGCCGACGCGCAGGCTGCAGCCATGGCCGGGGCGCAGTTTGCGGTCAGCCCTGGCTACACCCACCGCGTGGGTCGCGCCTGCCATGACCTGGGCTTGCCCTTGCTGCCTGGTGTGGCAACGGGCGGAGAAATCATGATGGCCCAGGAAGACGGTCTCACCGAGCTGAAGTTTTTCCCGGCCGTGCAGGCGGGGGGTACCGCCCTGCTCAAGGCCTGGGGCGGGCCGTTTGGCGATGTGTCGTTTTGCCCCACGGGTGGCGTGACCCTGCAAAATGCGGCCGAGTTTCTGGCACTGCCCAATGTGCTGTGTGTGGGCGGCTCATGGCTGGTGCCTGCCGATGCGTTGGCACAGGGCGATTGGGCGCGCATCACGCAACTGGCACGCGACACAATTCAGCTCAGGAACGGCTGACTTCACAGAGGGCGCAAAAAAGCCGCAGCCTTCGCAGGGGTTTGCCGATGCGTTGATACCTTGGCGGTAACGTAGCGGTGTCGGCGGCGGGCACAACGGAGCCGTATCATTGAGTTATCGTGCATTCCTATCCCAGTCTGCCCGTTGCCAGGCAAGCTGGGACCTCGCGATTTGTGAACCAACCCCAGGAGAAACTCATGCAGCAAGTTTTGGAAGCGCCCAGTACAGCCTCCACCCCGGTAGCGGCGCGACGTTCTATTTATGACCCCACCCAGGAAGGCCTGATTTACCCGCGGCGGCCACAATACACAACGGCACACGAGGAGCGCCGCTACCGTCAGGAGCATTTGGTGGCTGCCTGCCGGGCTTTCGCGCTGCATGGGCTCGACTATGGGTTTGCCGGCCACCTGACCATCCGTGACCCGGAGCAGCCAGAGCTGTACTGGACCAACCCGATGTGCGTGCACTTCTCGCAAGTGCGCATGTCCAACCTGATCCTGGTGGACCATGCGGGCAAGGTGGTGCAGGGGCGCCACGCCGTGAACCGTGCTGGCTTCGTGTTGCACGCAGCAGTGCACGCGGAAAACCCGGACATTCTCGCGATGTGCCATGCGCACACCGTCTACGGCACGGCGTATGCGGCGCTGGGCCGTCCGCTGCCACCCGTGACGCAAGACGCCTGCGCCTTCTTTGAGGACCATGCCGTCATCACGCGTGAGGCCGGGCAGGTCGCGGTGGAAGACCAGGCCGGGCGATCCGTCTGCGCGCACTTCAAGGGTGTCAAGGCCGTGATACACCAGAACCACGGGCTGTTCACCTCCAGCCGCCATAGCATCGATGCGGCGGCCTTTTGGTTCATCGCGCTGGAGCGCTGCTGCCAGCAGCAGTTGGCCCTGGACGCCAGCGGCCACGCACCGGTGCTGGTTCCGCCGGACAAGGCGCGGTACAGCCGTGAGCACGTGGGCAGCGACTACATCGGCTGGCTGCACTTCCAGGCGTTGTTCGACCAGATCCGTACGACCCAGCCAGACATGCTGGACTGATCGTGGCACTGCGCAGCCGCTGAATGAACCTGCACCGTCTAGACCTCGTCTCGCTGTCGCTGTTCAACCTGGTGGTCCGCACCGGCAGCATCAGCAAAGGGGCTGAACTGGGGCATCTGGCTGTGGGTGCCGCCAGCAAGCGCATTTCAGACCTGGAAGGAGCCGTCGGTGCGGAACTGTTTGACCGCCACTCGCGCGGCGTCACGCTCACGGCTGCCGGGCATGCGCTGCACCGGCACGCGCAGCGCATCCTGAGCGATGTAGACCAGCTGGCCGCTGACCTCTCCGATCATGCGAAGGGTGTGACCGGCGTGGTTCGGCTGTGGGCCAACACCTCGGCCATCACCCAGTTCATGCCAGCCGACCTGGCTTCGTTCTCCGGGCTGCACCCGGGTATCCGCATAGAACTGAACGAGGAAAACAGCCATGAAGTGGTGCTGGCCGTGCTGGAAGGGCGAGCTGAACTTGGCGTTTTCGCTGACCGCACGCCGACGCTGGGTCTGCATGTGCTTCCGTATCGCAAGGACCGCCTGGTGCTTGTGGTCCCAAAAGGGCATCCTCTGGCGGGCGCGCAGCGAATAGCTTTTGAAGCGGCCATTGAGCACGATTTCGTGAGCCTCACGCAAGGCACCTCGATTGCGCAGCGGCTGGCGCTGCAAGCGGGCCAACTGGGCAAGCGCCTGCGGCTGCGCATTCAGGTGCGCAGCTTCGACGCCATGTGCCAGATGGTCGCCGCAGGCCTGGGCATAGCGGTGCTGCCGGATGCCGCCGTTCGGCCCTTGGTCAAGTCGCTGGGGCTGCACAAGATCGACCTGGCGGACGCCTGGGCGGCGCGCGAGCTGATGTTGGGCGCGCGCGATTTTGGAGCGCTGCCAAAGCCGGCCCGTAGCCTGGTGGACCACTTCGAAGCCCAGAGGACGGCAGGCGCCTAGCTTTCGCGTTTCAAGAAGGCTGGCTTCCACGTTTCGTCATTCCACCGCGGGCCGCTTGTTCATAGACTCCCCCGGAGGCGACGCAAAACCAATTTTGCAGCTACCACCCCAAACCTATAGCCAGCGAAAAAACCATGACCATCAACCGCCGTTGCGCCCTCATTCTCGCCCTTGCCACAGCCGCTTTCGGCACAGCCCTTGCGCAGGACAAGTATCCGAGCCGGCCCATCACCCTCATAGTGCCGCAGGCTGCCGGTGGTGCGAACGACGCGATCGCACGCGTGGTCGCGCAAAAGCTCGCCGAACAGTTCGGCCAGGGCGTGATCGTCGAGAACCGTCCCGGCGCGGGCGGCAACGTGGGAACAGCGTTGGCCGCCAGGGCAAAGAATGACGGCTACACGCTGATGCTCACCGTCAACAGCGCCCACGTCATCAACCCGTCCCTGTACAAGAGCACCGGGTTCGATCCGGTCAAGGACTTCGATCCGGTCAGTCCAGTCGCCACGGCTGGCTATGCGCTGGTGGCCAACCCGACGTTCCCCGCAAAGAACGTACAGGAACTGGTAACGCTGGCCAGGGCACAGCCCGGAAAGATCACGATTGCCTCGGCTGGCAATGGCACGTTGAACCACCTGATTGGCGAGATGTTGAGCAAGGCTACCGGTATTGAGATGATTCACGTGCCATACAAGGGTGCCGCAGCCGCCGTGACAGACCTGGTCGGTGGCCAGGTGCAGGTGTCGGTGCAGAGCCTGCCATCGTCGATCGCTTTCATCAAAAGTGGCAAGCTGAAGGTTCTCGGTGTTGTGAACGAGAAGCGCGTGGCCGCGCTGCCGGACACACCGACCATCGGCGAAACCGTGAAGGGCTTTGGCTCCACACCTTGGTACGGCGTCTTCGTGCCGGCCGGCACACCCAAGGCCATCATTGCCCAGCTCAACGCCGAGATCGCGAAGGCGCTTGACAGCAAGGATGTGCTGGAGAAGCTTGCCGGCGTTGGTTGCGAGCCTTACAAAAGCACCCCGGAGCAGTTCGCTGCCGTGGTGCGTGACGACCTTCCCCGTTGGGCCAAGATCGTCAAAGACTCTGGCGCAACGGTCGACTGAGGGCCCAAGAGATGACCGCAATACAACTTGAGCCCGGCGCGCTGGCCGGCCTGCGCGTGGTTGAGATGGGTCAGTTGATTGCCGGCCCTTTCGTCGGTAAGACTCTGGGCGAATTTGGTGCCGACGTGATCAAGATCGAACCTCCTGGCGCGGGTGACCCGCTGCGCAACTGGCGGCTGATCCAGGACGGCACCTCGGTGTGGTGGCAAGTGCAATCACGCAACAAGCGCTCCATCGCGCTGGACCTGCGCAGTGCCGAAGGCCAGCGTATCGCGCGGCAGCTGGTCGCACAGGCCGACGTGTTGATCGAAAACTTCCGCCCCGGCACGCTGGAAGGCTGGGGCATGTCCTACGAAGAGCTCGCCCGGGACAATCCGGGGCTGGTGATGGTGCGCATC
>JANOAP010000210.1:0-11482 GCA_031411175.1 Rhodoferax sp.
CCGGCACCCCGCATCACCACCACATGCCCCGGCTGGATCTCGCCCGATTTGATCGCTGCCACCGCTGCATCGGAGGTGTCAAAACAAATGGCTGGACCGACAAAGCGCCGGGTTTTGCGTTCGGCGATGCCGGTTTTGACGATGCCGGTGTCAGGGCACATCGAGCCACGCAGTACCACAATGGCGGGGCGTGTCGCAAAGGGTCGGTCCATGGGGCGAATGGTCTGCGGGTTGACCACTTCAAACGCATCAAGTTCGGCACTCAACGTGCGTCCCGTGACTGACAGCACGCTGGTGTCCAGCAGGGGGCGCAATTGCTTAAGCACTGCACGTGCACCGCCAGCGGCTTCAAAATCTTCAATCGGTTGATCGCCAATCGGGCGGATGGCCGCGATGACGGGAACCACGGCACCGAATTGCTCGAACATGCCATACACGTCTGCATTGCATTCGGCTTCGGTTGCGACGGCCTGCAAATGTTTGATGCAATTGACCGACCCGCCCACCGCCAGCACCGCACGCACGGCATTGGCAAAGGCACCGGGCGTGAGGATGTCGCGCGGCTTCAGGTCTTCCCACACCATCTCGACGATGCGATTGCCGGCGGCGCGAACGTCGTTCATCATCTTCGGGCTCATCGCCGCTACCGGCGCGCTGCCGGGCAAAGCCATGCCCAGCGCCTCACAAACAATGTGCATGGAATTGGCCGTGCCCATGCCGGAGCACACACCGGGCGACCGAATGGCTTCACGGCTCATGCCCACGATGGTCTCCACGTCCATCGCACCAGCAACGACATGCATGGCACCGACGAAGACCTCTTCAATGTCGCAGTGATGGCCTTTGTACTCCCCACTGGCCTGGTAACCACAGGGCACAACCAGGGTCGGGATGTTCAGGCGGGCGGCGGCCATGAGCTGGCCCGGAACGGTTTTGTCGCAAGACGTGAGGCAGACCATGCCGTCCAGTTGCGCGCCTTCTACGGCGACTTCAATGTCATTGGTGATCAGGTCTCTGGCACCCAACATGTAGGCCCCACGCGCACCCGCGCCGGTGATGAAGTCGCTGGGTGCTGCGGTGCGAATCTCAAACGGCACCGCACCTGCCGCGCGTATGGCCAGCTTGATTTCAGCCGCGACTTTGTCCAGGTGGCTGTAGCAACTGGCGAGCTCGCTGCTGGAGTTGACGATGGCGATCTTTGGTTTCTCGCAGTCTTCCTCAGAAATGCCCAGTGCCTGCCACTGAGCATTGCGTACCGACCAGAGGTAGGAGCCGCGAGGAAAATTACTTCTGAGTTTGACCCCCACGCTTGTCACTTCGTGTACTGCGCTGCCCCCCGAGGGGGCCGTGCCTTGCTTGGGGCGGCCCGGCGCAGCGGCTTCGGTGTTATTCATAGTTGTGCCTTCCTTGTTATGGTGACGATGCCCGCCGTGGCATCGACGCGAACCCAGTCGCCGGTTTTGATGACGGTCAGCGGGTCTTGATCAAAATCTGTCATGGCTGGTGCGTGGCTCACCACCGCGCCCAGGGCAATCTTGGTGGTCATCTGGTTGAACAGCCATGCCGCAGGTGCCGTGCCCATCACGCGCGCCACGTGAAACTGGGCAGACCAGCCAGACGAGCCTTTGGCACCGGGAAACACCAGCACCTTGCCTGCAAAACTCTGGCCCACCAGCTCGTGACGTGTTTCGATCACCGTGCCGTTACGCGGATCAACGCCGCCCCAGCCAGAGATGGGGTCACGCGTGACCAGCGATTCGGCTTCCACGACTCCGGGCACGACACACCGCCCTCGCAAAATAATAGTTTCCACAGCCAGGGTCTCGTTGCTCATGCGTTGCCCCAGCGACCCGTGCAAGCCGCCTCAATGCATTGTTCGGTTGTTCCAAACCAGGCCTGCAACCCCAGAATGGCGGGCAAATAGTGCGCCTGTTTGGCGGAGTCCAGCGCCACGACCTTCGTGCCTTTGGGTACGGCGCGACTCATGGCAGAACAGCTGTCCGTCATGATCAAACCGCCGGCGTCTTCAATGATCTTGGTGTAGCCGTTGCGGTCGGCCAGCGCCTTGATGGCGCGTGGCGTGAAGATCCAAAGCGCGCTGTTTTCGTGCACCTTGCGGCCTTCAATCAGCTGCGCAGCCTCCCAGATCTGCTCTATGGTGTAGTGGGGGCAGCCCAGCATGACGTAGTCCACTGCTGTGTCGTGCGCGGTATGGTTGATGCGCTCGTAGGTTTCGCGCCGCTCGCGTTCGCCAAAATGACGTACCTCCTTGGGTTTGCGTGCGCCATAGGCCTGTTCGGCCGTGTTCGCCTCAGGTGTCACGCCTACCAGGTGGAATAGCTCCACCCCGCCAGACGAAGACGCTGCCGCCCCAAAGTGCTTGAGTCGGGGCAGGTTGGGGACCGCACCCACGCCTTCAATCACGGCCACGCGGTCTTGCACCCAGTCGCCCATCCAGTAGCCGAGCAAACCCCAGTCTTCAACTGTTTTGATTTCCATGTCCAGCTTCACGCCCAGTGTGCCCAGGCGGGGCTCGTCAAGGTGGTAGCCCCAATTGGGGATGCGGCAGGTCAGCATGGCCGCGCTGGTGCTTTCGCGGCCCTCGGTATTGGTGCGTGCGCCCAGTACCGAGTTGCAGTAGACCACCGCCGACGATTCCATCCACGCACAGTGCTCGCCCCGCGTGGGCACGTTGCCCACCTGGTATGGCGTGCAGGTATTCATCATCTGCACGCCCATCTTTGCCGCCATGGCCTCGCTGCGGTTGTAGAACTGCACCATCTGTTCGGTCACACCCATCTGTACCGGGTGATGCGGGTCAAAGCCCAGTTGCAGGTGGGAGCTGAAGGCCTTGACCTTCGGAACACTGACTACTTCCGGACTATCCAAGTTGAACTCGCTGAACACAGCATCCAGACCGCCTGCTTCCCCCCCCTGCTTGATCGCAAAGTCACGCATGAAAGGTGTGGTAGCGGTAACCGTGCCGCACACATTGCGCGTCTCCACGAATGAATCCGCGCCCAGCGCGTCGCCGTAACGGATCAGCAGGTCCATGGCGCGGGCAATGGCCGCCCCATCGCGACCATCGCGCATGGCCTTTTCTTCGTCAGTCAGGATCAAGGAAGACGACATCATCTTTTTCCCAATGTGGGGAGTGCCGTTGTGCCCCCAATATCTGCGGCAATCTGCTGAGCCATCTTGACGAGCGCCGGGGCGACCTCGTTGCGCAGGCGCTCCTCACTGAACACGAAGGCCGGCCCGCCACAGTTAAACGCCATCACCTCACCCGCAGGGCCGATGAGTGCGACCGACACCGAATTGATCTCACGGTGAAACTCGCCTGCCGACAGGCAGCAACCCGTTTGGGCATGCTCAGCCAGCGCGCGCTGCAAGCCGATTTCCAGCGCAGGCCAGTCGCTGCCCCGCGCGCCACGCAATGAGTCGATGAGCTGGTTGCGGGTGGCCAAATCCACGGCACCAAGGTACGCCCGGCCCAGCGCTGAATTGGGCAGAGGCACGCGCGAGCCCACGTCCAGGCGCGCCGCCAGCATGGTGGAGCGCGCGCGGCAGGCTTCGATCAGCACCATCTCGAACCCGTCACGCACCGCCAGGTAGACGGCACCACCGCAGGCCTCGGCCAGGGCTTGCATGGGGCCGCGCGATGCGGCGCGCACATCCAGGCCCGCCAGAAAATTTTGCGCCAGAGACACCACCCCGGCCCCCAGCATGTAGCGCTCGCCACCGGGTTCAGGCTGCAACCAGCGGTGGGCGATCAGCGTGGCAGCAAGTCGGATGACCGTTGGCCGGGGTATGTCCGTGAGGCGTGCCAAGTCGGTCGCACCCAGCACGCGCTGGCCATCGCGAAAGCAATTGAGGATGACCAACCCCCGGTCGAGCGCGCTGACCGTGTCAGGGCGCGCAGCGACGCGGGCGTGGCTTCGGCTGGTCGTGACCATGTGCCGCTTCAGGCCGCTGCTGCCAGGACCGGTGCCTGCGCCGCAGCGTCTGGGGAGGCTGGGCCTGGGCCGGCGCTGCGCAGGTACACGCCCTGATCCAGCAAAGCCTGTTGGAGCGAGGCTATGTCCACAGCCCTGGGCTGTACACCCTGGGCGACCGCCAGCGCTGCTGCCGTACCCGCCGCCTGGCCCGTGATCCAGCACTGCGGAATTTCCCGCATGAAGCCGTGCGAATTGCGGTCGCATGAGACATGGCGGCCACAGGCCAGCAGGCCGTCCAGCTTTACAGGCACCAGCGCGCCATAGGGAATTGAAATATTCGGAAATTTGGGCGACACGGCGGGTGTCACGCCGATCTCATCGGTCAGGGCTATGCCATCTGGCCAGCGGCTGCGCAGCACGCTGTCAACACCCGTCAACCGGCGCGCGTGGCGCACGCCAATTTGGGGCGCAGACAGCATCAGGTAGGCACCTTCAAATCCGGGCGCGTGCTGCTTGTAGAAATCAAGGTGCGCCGCCATGGCGCGGTGCGAGCGCACTTCAACGGCGGTGAGGTCGTCCACATCCAGTGCCGAATAGCCCGATTGCCGTGGCCCCATGAACAGTGCCACATCATTGCGCCAGGAGACAAAAGGACGGTCAAACAGGCCGCAGGCTTCGCGCCCCTGCGCCATGAAGGCGGAATACTGCTCTTGCCCCTTGCGGAACTCAATCCAGCGGTTCATGTCCACGCCGCCAAACAGCCATGAGGTGTTCATGCAGTGGTGCACGTCAGCCTCTTCAATGTCGTTCACGTAGGCCGCACCCGCGCGGGCAAAGATGTCGCCGTCGCCCGTGGCGTCCACCACCACTTTGGCGCGAATGGCAATGCGGCCTTCTTTGCTCTCAAAGGTGACGCCAGCCACCCGGCCGTCTTGCATCACCGGTGTGCAGCCCCAGGCGTGATAAACCAGCTTGACACCGCGCTCAATGATGATTTCCTGCGACAGCAGCTTGAGCCGCTCGGGGTCCAGCGTGGGGGACCAGGTCACGATGCCGTGGTACGCGGCGGTGCGAAAAGACCAGTGGGCGGCTTTGGCGGCGTCGGTGGAACCCCAGTCACCTGGGGCCGGGCCGGCCACGGCGTCGGCGGGCAGCCGGTCAAACAATTCTTCGGCAAAGCCACGGATGACCAGCTGGCCAGCCCAGTCGGTCATGCGGTCAATCCAGATCACCAGGCCGCCGGTGGACAGGCCTCCCAAGTGGTTGTAGCGCTCCATCAGCACCACGTTGGCGCCCATCCGCGCCGCAGAGGCGGCTGCTGCCGTGCCCGAAGGCCCACCGCCCACCACCAGCACATCGCATTCGCGGTACACAGGAATGTCGCGGCCCGCTTCGTGCCAGGTGCCCAGATCTTGCCGGGGCTGTTTGGCGTCGCGGTCAAAAATGTCGGCGCTCAGAATGCGCTCGTCAGTGCGGAGGATGGTTTTCATGTCGTGTTGAAATCCTTGGATGTCATATTTTGGACGCATAGTCCAAAATATGAAAGTAGGGATAAACACTGATGAAACTGGGTTGCGCTGATCTGGCAGTCTGGACTCTCAAAGTTGTAAATTGCTATTAAATATATAGCTTCTTAAGCATTTTCTACAAGGTCTAGAGGCACTTTTGGCTGGAATTTACTGCGTTTGAGGCTAAAAAATGCCTTGACGTTGCGCACATTGGCATCCAGGGTGAACAGCCGCTGCGACAAGGCCAAATACGCAGGCATGTCGCGCGCAAAGACGACTAAAACGAAGTCCGGCCCTGGCGACACGCGGTAGCACTGCTGCACGGAATCGTCGGCTGCCACCCGGGTTTCAAACGTTTCCAGGCTTTGCGTGTCTTGCCTGTCCAGCGTGATCTCCACAATCGCGGTCAAGCCATGGCCGAGCAGGGAGCTGAGTTTGTCCGTGTTCAGGATGGCAATCTGCCGTTCGATCAAACCCGCGTCCCGCAGGCGTTTGACACGGCGCAGGCAGGTGGGCGGCGACGTATGCACGCGCTCGGCCAGGGCCTGGTTGGTGATGGAGGCATCCCGCTGCAACTGGTCCAACAGCAAAAGATCGATTGCATCTATAGATATTTGTTCTAAATTATTCATGAATATGGAATATATGAACTTGTAAAAATTGATATGAAATTAAAGTTCAAAAATAGCAAAAAATCAATCACATATTTTTCTGTGATGGTTTTAGCATTGCGTGCATCTTTTTAGGAGAAGTCCATGTGTGGCATCGTCGGCTCGGTATCTACCCGCAACATCGTCCCCATCCTCGTCCAGGGCCTGCAACGACTGGAGTACCGGGGTTATGACTCCTGCGGTGTGGCCGTGTATGCCGATGGCTTGAAGCGGGCGCGCAGCACCTCACGCGTGGCCGAGCTGATGGACCAGGTGGCTGCCACCCGGCTTGAAGGCCTGCTTGGCATTGCCCACACCCGGTGGGCCACCCACGGCGCACCGGCCGTGCACAACGCCCATCCGCACTTCAGCCACGGGCCGGATGCGGGTGCAGACGCTGCCGCAAACCGCCCCGGCCGTGTGGCGCTGGTGCACAACGGCATCATTGAAAACCACGACGAACTGCGTGCCACGCTGCGCGCCAAAGGCTATGTTTTTCAGAGCCAGACCGACACCGAGGTCATTGCCCATTTGGTAGACAGCCTGTACGACGGCGACATTTTTGAAGCCGTCAAAGCCGCAGTCAAGCAACTGCATGGGGCCTATGCCATTGCCGTGTTTTGCAAAGACGAGCCGCATCGCCTGATTGGCGCGCGCGCGGGCTCACCGCTGATTCTGGGCGTGGGCAAAGATGGCAGCGAACATTTTCTGGCCAGCGATGCCATGGCCCTGGCAGGCGTCACCGACCAGATCGTTTACCTGGAAGAAGGCGACGTGGTGGACATCCAGCTGGGCAAGTACTGGCTGGAAGACAAAACCCACAAGCCCGTAGCGCCTGCCCAGCGCCCGGTCAAGACCGTGCTGGCGCACAGCGGCGCGGCAGAGCTGGGCCCGTATCGCCACTACATGCAGAAAGAAATTTTTGAGCAGCCGCGCGCTATTGCCGACACGCTGGAAGGCGTGGAAGCCTTTGTGCCCGAGCTGTTTGATGGCAAGGCGGCAGAGACCTCGGGTGAGAACGCCGCGACGATTTTTGACTTCATTGATTCGGTGCTGATTCTGGCCTGCGGCACCAGCTACTACAGCGGCTGCACCGCCAAATACTGGCTGGAGAGCATTGCCAAAATCCCGACCCAGGTGGAAGTGGCCAGCGAATACCGCTACCGCGAATCTGTGCCCAACCCGCGCACGCTGGTGGTCACCATCACCCAGTCGGGCGAGACGGCCGACACGCTGGCGGCGCTGCGCCACGCGCAGGGTCTGGGCATGACCAACACGCTGACCATCTGCAATGTGGCCACCAGCGCCATGGTGCGTGAATGCAAGCTGGCCTACATCACGCGGGCCGGCATCGAGATTGGTGTGGCATCTACCAAGGCGTTCACCGCGCAACTGGCCGGGCTGTTTTTGCTGACACTCACGCTGGCCAAAACACGCGGGCACTTGAGCGCGCCTGAAGAAGCCCGCCACCTGAAAGCCATGCGCCACCTGCCCGCCGCCTTGAGCGCCGTGCTGGCCTTAGAGCCCCAGGTCATCGCCTGGGCCGAAGACTTTGCCCGCATGGAAAACGCGCTGTTCCTGGGGCGCGGCCTGCATTACCCCATTGCACTGGAAGGGGCCTTGAAGCTCAAGGAAATCAGCTACATCCACGCCGAGGCCTACCCGGCCGGTGAACTCAAACACGGCCCGCTGGCGTTGGTCACCAGCGAGATGCCCGTGGTGACGGTTGCGCCCAACGACGCGCTGCTGGAAAAACTAAAGAGCAACCTGCACGAAGTGCGCGCCCGTGGCGGTGTGCTTTATGTGCTGGCCGATGCGGGCACCAAGATTGAAAGTGATGAAGGCATTCACGTCATCCGTATGCCCGAGCACTATGGCGAGCTGTCGCCCCTGCTGCATGTGGTGCCATTGCAATTGCTGGCGTATCACACGGCTTGTGCGCGGGGAACGGATGTGGACAAGCCGCGCAATCTGGCCAAGAGCGTGACGGTGGAGTGATGTTCAAACAATATATAATATATCGACATCATACATATAAATCACCATGCGAACCATCATTGAGTTTGATGACGATCAGGCCAGTCGTCTGGATGCCTGGGCCAAAGCCCAGCGGCTGAGCCGGGCGGAAGCGGTGCGCCGCGCAGTTGCGCAGTTGCTGGAGCGTGCTGCGCCCAAGCCAGGGAGCGGGTTCGGTTTATGGGCGCAAGGGCAAGCTGTGCCGCCTGAGCGCGATGGGCTGGCGCTGCAGCAAGCCATGCGAGATGAATGGCCCACATGATCGCCTTGTTCGACTCCAACATCGTCATCGACTTTCTTAACGGCATCCCGCAAGCGGCTGCGGAACTCAAGCAATACAACCAGGCCTACATCAGCCCCATCACCTGGGTCGAGGCGCAGGTTAAGGCACCGCCTGGGCTGGAAGAACAAACCCGGCTGGCCATCGATGCCAACTTCATAACGGCTGAATTGAATGAGGCCACGTTGGTGGAGAGTCTGAATTTGCGCCGCAGCCACAGACTCAAGTTGCCCGACGCGATGATCTGGGCCTGCGCCCGCGTCAACGGATGGCAGTTGGTGACCCGAAATACCAAAGATTTTCCACCGGCCTGGGTCGGGATTCGCCTGCCCTATACGCTGTAGACGCTTCAGCCGCTCTAGTCGCTTCAGAGCCGTCAGTTTCTAACTTCCAACTTTTTGGCGAGTACCTATGTCAACGTTCACTGCAGCTTTATCCGCCGACATGGCGCGCGCCTTCACCCCCACGGGCAAGCTGCGCGCTTCCATCAACCTGGGCAACCCCATTCTGGCAAACCGGGACGCAACTACCGGCGAGCCCTTTGGCGTCTCGATTGATCTGGCTCGTGGCTTTGCGCAGCGGCTGGGTGTGGACATTGAACTGGTCGTTTTCGACAATGCTGCCAAGTCGGTCGAAGCCGTGAAGTCTGAAATAGCGGATATCGGTTTCTTTGCAGTAGACCCGTTGCGCGGGGAGGGCATCAGCTTCACCGCACCCTATGTGCTGATTGAGGGAGCCTACCTGGTGCGGCAGGACTCACCGCTGCAAGGCAATGAGGAAGTGGATCGCCCCGAACACCGTGTGGCCGTGGGCAAGGGCAGTGCGTATGACCTGTACCTGAGCCGTGAACTGAAGCATGCGCAAATCGTGCGCGCACAAACGTCTCCTGCCGTGATTGAGGCGTTCCTGAATCAGCAACTGGAGGTGGCTGCGGGTGTGAAGCAGCAGCTACAGGCCGATGCCGCACGTCTGCCTGGCCTGCGTTTGTTGCCTGGGCGGTTCATGGTGATCCAGCAGGCGATGGGGTTGCCTAAAGGGCGGGGTGCTAAGGCGGCTGCTGGGCTTGCTGCCTATGTTGAGGAGATGAAGGCCACCGGGTTTGTGGCGCAGGCGTTGGCGCGGCATGGGATTCAGGGGGCGGCTGTGGCACCGGCTGCTGTTGCCTGAGGTAATGCGTGTTGGGGCCGTTGTGTGGTGTGCCGTGAAGCGCTGCCCACCCGGTACGGCGACGGCGCAATGCGCATGCGGTTTTGCGATGAAAACACACGCGGGTTGGAAAAATCGGTCAAGCTTTCACTTGGCGATTTTTGGTGAGTGCACTATGACCGCTACCGCGCGTCTTTCACCGCAAAGCCCGGTCACATAGCACCATCACCGCACCGGGCTGGCAGCTTGGGTGGTGATTGACGGTCGATTTACGGCGAGTCTGCCAGAGTATTAATATTCGTTTTATGGAAATTGCGCAAGCAAAGTTGCAAGTCGCTTTCAGAGGAATCAATGGCGAACATGTCGAGCAGAGCCTATCTGCCAAAACACTTTTTGCTGCCTTGGACATTGCGGTAGCCATCAATGATCGAGTCGAGGTACTGGAAGGAAGACCTTCTTGCTCATGCCAAGCGGCTTAGGCCCGCAAAGAAGCCGAAGCGCTTGTCCGAACGAGCAGTGGTGAGCTTTGAGAAGGAGCTGATGGTTTCGTTCTTTATGGTCAGGGCGCTTCTTGAGCGAGGCAAGCTCTCAAGCAAGGTGCGTTCACATAAGTTACCAGTCGTCCGATACCCTTGGAAAGGTGAGCAGGTCACCCGTATCAACTTCCACGACATTGACGAGCTTTATGACCTGAGGGATGGTGTTGAGACGAAGGTGAACGTGAACTTCATCTCGAATCAGTTTGTTCATGCACGTGCCATTTTTGCGAGTCGAGACCAAACAAGGAACTGGTCACACGTGCTTTTGTGCTCCGACTTTGAGCAGAAAAAGGGCGTGTACTTGGTTACTGTTTCCGAGATTCAGAGTCTTTTCCATCTCGTCGCTCGGGATTGGATCCAGTGGTCGAGCATGGTCTACGACGCAGCGTTGGGAGACTATCGGCGGACAACGAGTTGAAAGCCAAAACCCGAATTCCATCAACATCCGATACCGCTATCACCGCAGGTCGTGGTGGTTGGGTCAGGTGACCGGGCTTCCGGATGAAAGGTGCGCGGTAGCTACTCTTTGAACGCCCCAGAAAATGCACAAGTGAAAGCTTGACGCGTTTTCCGAATTCGCGCGTGATTTCATCCGGAAACCGCAGCACCTGGCCCTGCCGCCGCGACCGGGCCATCGACGCGGCGGTGTCTGCACCTAAGACCCAGCACCGACCGGGCCACCGCCAAAGGCAACTGTCCCCCAAGTGTCGCAACACCCGCCTAAACTGCATGATCATTCAAAGCTGATTGATCAACGTTCAAAGCGACCAACAAGGAGACACACATGAATTTCACCATGTCAGAAACCCAGACCTATTGGCGCAACCGCGTCATGGCCTTTATGGACGCGCATGTTTACCCGGCGGTGCCGGTTTACCAAGCGCAAATGAAGGCTTTTGGCGAGAACCGCTGGAGGGTCGTGCCCATCGTTGAAGAGCTGAAAGCCAAAGCCAAGTCTGAAGGCCTGTGGAATCTGTTCCTGCCCAAAGACTCGGCCCCGGAAGGCAGCCCGTACAAGGGCGCGGGGCTCACCAATCTGGAATACGCGGTCTGCGCCGAGCAGATGGGCCGGGTTGGTTTTGCGTCTGAGGTTTTCAACTGCTCTGCACCCGACACCGGCAACATGGAAGTGCTGGCGCGCTATGCGTCAGATGCCAACAAGGCGCGCGGGCTTCAGCCGCTGCTGGCCGGCGAGATTCGCTCTGCGTTCTTGATGACCGAGCCGGATGTGGCCTCCAGCGACGCGACCAACATCGACACCCGTATCGTGCGCGATGGTGACCACTACGTCATCAATGGCCGCAAATGGTTCACCAGCGGCGCGGCGCATCCGAATGCGAAGTTCGTGATCGTGATGGGGCTGTCGGACACCCGACCGGAGGCGGAACCGCATGCGCGGCACTCG
>JANOAP010000211.1:0-17200 GCA_031411175.1 Rhodoferax sp.
CAACGCGAGATCACGCTGGACCAGGCGGGTGACAAGCTGCTGGAGAACATGCTGCGCACCGCCAATGGTCGCCTCACGGCTGCTGAAGCGCTGGGGCATCGCGAGTTTTCGCTGACGCGGCTGTACGAGTCAGCCTGACCATGGCGCGAATTGTCATTGCCGAGTTCATGGACGAACGTGCCGTTGCGCAATTGAGTGCGAAGCACACCGTCGTCTACGACCCCAAACTCGTGGACGACCCAGCCCGGCTGCTGGTCGAGGCGGGCACTTGCGACGTGCTGGTGGTGCGCAACCGCACCCAGGTGCGAGGCGAGTTGCTGGCCGCTTTGGCTCGTTGCAAGGTCGTGGGGCGTCTGGGGGTCGGGCTCGACAATATTGATGTACAAGGTTGCGAATCAAAAGGCATGACGGTCATTCCGGCCACCGGTGCCAACGCCTTGAGCGTGGCGGAATATGTCATTACCAGTGCCATGATGTTGCTGCGGGGTTCTTATGCATCTACCGCAGCGGTGGCCTCCGGCAACTGGCCCCGCAATGCCTTGTCCAACGGACGCGAAACTGCGGGCAAGACGCTGGGCATCATCGGCTTCGGTTCTATCGGGCGGCGGGTTGCCTCCATGGCGCAAGGCCTCGGCATGACCGTTGTCGCTTTTGACGCCATGCTGCCCGCCACGGATGCGGCTTACCGTGATGCCGGTGTTGAATTCAAGTCAATCGACACACTGATCAGCAGCGCAGACGTGGTGAGCCTGCACGTGCCGCTGGTGGATGGCACGCGTGGCCTGTTCAACGCCGCGCGTATCGCCACCATGAAACGCGGCTCGGTGCTGATCAACACCTCGCGCGGGCATATCGTGGACATGTCGGCCCTGGTGGCGGCGCTGCGTTCCGGACAATTGGGCGGTGCTGCGGTGGATGTGTTTGACGAAGAGCCTTTGCCCGCTGCCGAAGAACTCCAGAACTGCCCCGGCCTGCTGCTCACGCCGCATATCTCAGGCGTAAGCGCAGAGTCCAACGAACGCGTGTCTTTCATGATTGCCGACAAAGTTCTGGAGGCTTTGAACTGAATGGCAAATCTCTCTTTGCAGGAAGCCCAGGATCTGGTGGTGAAGGCCCTGCGACTGGCAGGCGCTGGTGAAACCATGGCTTTGTCCACCGCACGTGCGCTGGTACGCGCCGATGCACAAGGCCTGGCATCGCATGGTTTGAGCCGTGTGCCGCAGTACGCAAGCCATTTGCGCAACGGTCGGGCCGATGGCAAGGCGCAGGCCGCAGTCATCAAGGAGAAAGCTGCCGCGCTACTGGTGGACGCGCGCCAGGGCCTGGCGTTTCCGGCCTGCGACCTGGCCATTGCCAAAGGCATTGAAGTGGCGGGCAAGCTGGGCGTGTGTTTTGTGGGCGTGACCAACAGCCACCACTGCGGCGTGGTGGTAGACCATTTGCGCGTAGCGGCGCAAGCCGGGCTGGTCGGCCTCGGGTTTTCTAACTCGCCTGCGGCCATGCCAGCAGCGGGTGGGCGGCATCCTGTATTCGGCACCAACCCGGTCGCCGCTGTGTTCCCCAGGCGCGGTCAGGAGCCTTTGCTGATCGACCTGAGCCTGAGCGAAGTCGCCCGCGGCAAGCTGATGGTGGCGGCCAAAGAAGGCCAGCCCATTCCGTTGGGCTGGGCGCTGGATGCCAACGGCCAGCCCACGACGGACCCCAAGGCGGGCATGTCGGGGTCGATGCTGCCACTGGGTGCGGTGAGTAGCCCCAAGGGGTCGATGCTGGCGCTGGTGGTGGAATTGCTTGTTACCGCGCTGATCGGTGCGCATTTCGGTTTTGAGGCGTCCACGTTCTTTGAGGACGAAGGCAACCAGCCGCGTATTGGCCAGGCCTTCATTCTGATTGACCCGGGCGCGTTGGCGGGCAGTGGTGCCTACTTCGACCGGCTTGAGGTATTGATCACCGAGATGCTGACCGATCCTGATGTTCGTCTGCCTGGCGCACGCCGGATCGACCTGGAACGCCGCGCGCAGACGGCGGGCATCACCATTCCTGACCCATTGAACAACCAGTTGCGCCAGCTTGCTGCTGGCTAGCCAACACAAGGAAGCACCATGTTGCGTCGTCGTGAAGTTATTCTGGCCGGTAGTGGGCTTGCGCTTGCGGCGGCATCCGGCCTCAGCCTGGCGCAGGAATTTCCGCGCGCCGGTTTTCCGGTCAAGTACGTGGTGCCGTTTCCGCCGGGCGGCCTGACGGACGTGATGGCACGGACTGTGGCCCAGAAGCTGTCAGAAGCCTGGAGCGTGCCGGTGGTGGTTGAAAACAAGGCCGGAGGCAATGCACAAATTGGGGCCGAGCAGGTGGCACGCTCTGCGCCGGATGGCGGTAACCTGCTGGCCATCACGCTCGCCCACGCGGCCAACGTGTCCCTCTTTCCCCACGCCAGCTACAACTTCAGCAAAGACCTGCGGTCGGTGGCTTTGCTGGCGGGTTCACCCATGCTGGTCGTGGTTCCCGCCAACAGCAGCATCCGCGATTTCCGTGACTTGCAGTCAGTGGCAAAAACGCGTGCGCTGAATGCCGGCTCCAGCGGCAACGGCACGCCACCGCACCTCACGATGGCGCTGTTCAACGACATCAACAAGTCGGAGATGACGCATGTGCCGTACCGGGGCGGGGTGCCCGCCATCACTGACCTGATCGGCGGCCAGCTTGACGTGATTTTTTCCAACTTTCCGGAATCCATTGCACAAGTCAAGGCCGGCAAACTCAAACCAATTGCGCTGTGCAGTGCCAGCCGTCACGCCATGTTGCCGGACGTGCCCACCACGGCAGAGGCCGGTATGCCGGGGCTGCTGGTGGAGAACTGGACCGGTGCCATGCTGCCCACCGCAACGCCCGACGCGATTGTGGAGAAATTTGCGCGCGAGATGATCAAGATCATGTCCAGCGCTGAGGTAGAAGATCGCGCGAAGCAGCAGGGTTTCATCATCACGCCCAAAGGGCCGCAAGACTTTGCTGCTTTCCTGAAAGCCGAGATTGAGCGCTGGGCTCGCATCATCAAGATTGCCAAAATCACCGCGTCATGAAAACACTGGCTGAACTCCGCAGCCGCCGCTGGTTTGCCGATACCGGTATGCGCGGCTTTGCACACCGCCAGCGCATGCAGCAGCAGGGCTGGCGGCGCGAGGACGTGATGGACAAGCCCATGGTGGCCATCATCAACACTTGGAGCGATCTGTCGCCCTGCCATGCGCATTTGCGCGAGCGGGCTGAATCTGTCAAAAAGGGCATCCTGATGGCCGGTGGCTATCCGGTCGAGCTGCCCGCCATGAGCCTGGGCGAGGTGATGGTCAAGCCCACCACCATGCTGTACCGCAACTTCCTGTCGATGGAAGTTGAAGAGCTGCTGCGCAGTCTGCCGTGTGACGGCGTGGTGATATTGGCGGGCTGCGACAAGACCACGCCTGGCACGCTGATGGGTGCCATCAGCATGGACATCCCTACCCTGTTCTGCCCGGCTGGCCCCATGCTCAATGACCGCCATGTGCAGGGGGGTGTCAGCCGCACCATTGGCGCAGGCACACACACCCGCATGTTCTGGGATGAATACCAGGCCGGCAAACTGGATGCTAGTGAATTAGTAGCGCTTGAAGCCCGTATGACAAGGGCTCCTGGCACTTGCAACACTATGGGCACGGCATCCACCATGACCGGCATCACCGAGGCCCTGGGCTTGACGCTGCCCGGTGCCAGCAGCATCCCGGCGATGGACTCCGCCCACACGCGCATGGCAACCCGCTGTGGCGAGCGCATTGTGGGCATGGTGTGGGAAGACCTGAAGCCCTCCAGCATCCTGACGCGCGGTGCGTTTCAAAATGCGCTGGCGGTGCAGATGGCGCTGGGTGGCTCAACCAACGCGGCGGTGCACATCATTGCAATGGCGCGGCGTGCGGGCATTGACCTGCTGCTAGCCGATCTTGACGCCATGGGGCGGCGCGTGCCCGTGCTGGCCAACCTGTTCCCCAGTGGCGACCGGCTGATGGAAGATTTTTACTACGCGGGGGGCCTGGCAGCACTTATGAAAGTCATCGCCAGCGAACTTAGCCTGGACGAGCTGACGGTAACCGGCCAGACCGTCGGCGCCAACATTGCCAGCGCCCAGGTGCACGACGAAGCCGTCATTCGCCCCTTGAACAACCCGGTGAGCACGCTGGGCGCGCTGGCTGTTCTGCACGGCAATCTGGCCCCCGACGGTGCGGTGATCAAACCCAGCGCGGCATCAGAGAACCTGCTGAATCACAAGGGTTCCGCACTGGTGTTCGACAGCCAGCCCGAGATGCTGGCCGCCATGGCCGACGAATCGCTTGACTGTGATGAAAACACCATCCTGGTCTTGCGCAACGCGGGCCCGGTCGGCGCACCCGGCATGCCCGAATGGGGCAATCTGCCCATCCCCAAGAAACTGCTCAAAGCGGGTGTGCGCGACATGCTGCGCCTGTCTGACGCGCGGATGAGCGGCACCCACTACGGCACCTGCGTATTGCACATCGCACCGGAATCTGCCGTGGGCGGCCCGCTGGCGCTGGTGAAAACCGGCGACATCATTGAATTGAACCTGGCCAGCCGCAGCCTGCACCTGCATGTGAGCGATGAAGAATTGGCGCTGCGCCGCACCCAATGGCACGCGCCCGTGCAACCCTTCAAGCGCGGCTTCACACGCCTGTACCAGGAACACGTCACGCAGGCTCATGAGGGCTGCGACTTTGATTTTCTGCAGGGCACATCGCCCACCCCTGAACCCGTCATTTTTTGAGGTCACCCATGCAAAACCCGTTCAAATCAATGCTCGCCCGCAAGGACATGCCCGCCGGTTACGCCGTGGGTACCTGGGTCATGTCCGCCAGCCCGGTGGTAGCGGAAGCCGTGGGCTGCGCCGGTTTTGACTGGGGCGTGGTGGACATGGAACACACGCCGCTGGACTTGATGGACCTGATCCACATGCTGCAAGCGGTGGCTGGCACGCCCATGCTGCCCATTACCCGGGTGCCATGGAACGACACCGTGCTGGTCAAGCGCGTGCTCGATGCCGGTGTGCAGACCCTGCTGTTTCCCTTCGTGCAAAACGCAGACGAAGCTCGCAAGGCGGTGGCCGCTGCCAAATACCCGCCGCATGGCGTACGCGGCATGGCCGCCATGAGCCGGGGCTCGCGTTTTGGCACGGTCAAGGATTACTTCAAGGTGGCAAATGATGCCGTCAGTGTCATTGTGCAAATCGAAACACCTGAAGCCATGTCCCGCCTGGAAGAGATTGCCAGCGTGCCCGGCGTCGACTCACTTTTCTTCGGCCCCGGTGACCTGAGCGGTGCCATGGGCCATGTGGGCAACCTGATGCATGACGATGTGGTCAAGCTCATGGCTGATGGTGTGAAGCGTTGCCATGCCCTGGGCATTCCGGTGGGCACGGTGGGCGGCACGCCTGAGGCGGTCGCCATCTACCGGGCCTCGGGCTTTGACTACATCGGCTGCGCCTCGGACCTGGGCCTGATGATGCGCAACTGCGCGGCTATCCTGTCCACCATCCGGTCGCAAGACATCAAGATCCACAGCCAGGGTTACTGAACATGGCCAGCGTCGAACTCCAGCGCATCGCCAAGAGCTACGACGGCAAGACCACCGTCATTCACGGCATTGATTTGCAGATCGCGCACGGCGAGTTTGTGGTCTTTGTGGGGCCGTCTGGCTGTGGCAAGAGCACTTTGCTGCGCATGATTGCCGGGCTTGAGACGATCAGCGGGGGCGACGTCATGATCGACGGCAAGCGCGTCAACGACGAGCCACCGCGCAACCGCGACATCGCCATGGTGTTTCAGGACTACGCCCTGTACCCGCACAAGAATCTGTACGACAACATGGCCTTTGGCCTGCGTCTGCGCAAGACCTCCGAAGACGAAATCCGGCGCCGGGTGATGGATGCAGCCAAACTGCTGCGCATTTACCACATGCTGGAGCGCAAACCGGCGGCGCTGTCCGGCGGGCAACGCCAGCGGGTGGCCATCGGCAGGGCCATCGTGCGCCAGCCCAAGGTGTTTTTGTTTGACGAGCCCCTGTCCAACCTGGATGCCCAATTGCGCGGCGAGATGCGCACCGAGATCAAAAAGCTGCACCAGCGCCTGGGCGCCACCATTATTTACGTGACCCATGACCAGGTAGAGGCAATGACACTGGCCGACCGCATTGCCGTGTTGAGCGCCGGACACAAGATGCAGTACGCATCGCCCCATGACATCTACAACACGCCTGCCGCTCTTTTCGTGGCAGGGTTTACCGGGTCGCCGCCGATGAATCTGGTGCCGTGCACGGTGCAGGGCGGGCGGGTGGACCTGGGGGGCAGTGCACTGTTCGCGCTGCCGTCGGCTTTGGCGGAAAAAGCCAAGGGTGTCAACCGCCTGACCTTCGGCCTCCGGCCTGAAGACATTGCATTCACGCCCACCGATGGCAGCATGGCTGTGCAGGCCGTGGTGCTGCTCACCGAACCGCTTGGGGCCGAAACGCTGGTGACATTCAAGGTGGGCGACTGCGAATTGGTCGCCCGCTGTGCTGCCAGCTTTTCGCTCAAATCCGGCACAAACGTCACCCTTCATCTGGCGGGCAACCGGATGCACTTGTTTGACGCTGAGACAGGCGTGGCACTGCGATGAAATTAAAGGCCAACACTTTGAGATTCATGGCTATTGTTGCCCTGCCCATGCAGGCCATTGCCGGCTTTTGCCAGTCATTTCCGCAACGCACCGATCAACTTTTTAACCAAAGGAGACTCCCATGAAACGCCGAAACCTCGTCAGCCTCGCTGCCACCTGCGTGGCCCTGTCAGCAACCCTTTTGACGGGTACCACCTGGGCCCAGCAAACCACACTTCGTGTGTTCTCCGGTGGGCAAAACCAGCGCCCAGACCTGATGCGCAAACTGTTTGATGAATACCAGAAGGTTCACCCGAACGTCAAGGTTGACATCGAGACAGGTGGTGCAACTTCTGAGCTGCAACGTCAGTACCTGTCCACCGTGCTCAATGCCAAGGACTCGGCCATTGACATCTACCTCATTGATATCGTTAATCCCGCACAGTACTTCAGCGCTGGCTGGCTGGAGCCACTGGATGCCTATGTGGGTGGCCCTGCCGCCATGAAGCCTTACTTGCCGGTGTACACGCAGGCCAACATCGTCAATGGCAAGGTGGCCGCGATGCCGGCATTTGCCGACGCAATGTTCATGTACTACCGTAAGGATTTGCTGGAAAAGTACGGTGTCAAAGAGCCAAAGACCTGGGACGAGTTGGCCGTAGCCGCCAAGAAAATTCAGGATGGTGAGAAGAACCCCAACCTGCAGGGGCTGTCGATTCAAGGCGCGCCCATTGAGGGCGCGGTATGCACCTTCCTGCTGCCGTACTGGAGCCAGGGCAAAGCCTTCAACGACGCCGCCGGCAAGATGACGCTGGACAAGGAGGCGGCAGTCAAGGGCATGGACATGTGGCTCAAACTGGTAGACCAGGGCGTCATGAAGAAAAATATTGCCGAGGTCACCACACCGGCTACCGTGAATGAATTCAAGGCTGGTCAGGTCGCATTTGCCATCAACTGGGGCTTTGCCTGGGATCGTTTCAAGGACGACGCCGACAGCCAGGTCAAGGGCAAGGTTGGCGTGATGCCTTTGCCTTCGATGGCCGGTGGGAAAAGCGCTACCTGCGTGGGTGGCTGGCAATGGGCAGTGAGTGCCTTCAGCAAAAGCAAGGCAGAGTCCGCCAAGCTGGTGCAATACCTGGCTTCGGCATCATCAAGCAAGTTCCTCGCCGCCGAAGGTTCGTTGCTGCCCACGATCCAGAGCGTGTACACCGATGCCGATGTGGTCAAGCAGGTGCCCTGGTTCAAGGACGCCGCCAATGTGGTGATTGCTGGCCAGGCGCGGCCCATCAGCGCGCAGTACGGCCAGGTCAGTGATGCGATTCGGACAACGACCAGCGCCATCCTGGCGCGTACCAAAACCTCGGCTGACGGTGTCGCCGAAATTGACAGCCGATTGACCCGCGTGATGCGCTGAGGGGCCTACTTATGAACGTCAGCTGGAGCAAGCTCCGCGACCCATCCGAAAAAACCCTGGGCCTGCTGCTGCTGGCCCCGGCGTTTGCCCTGCTGGCGCTCATCGTCGTCTACCCGATTGGAAAATTGATCTACAACAGTTTTTTTGATCTGCGGCTGTCTGGCGGCAGCGGCGCGCTCAAGTTTGTGGGTCTTGAAAACTATTCGGAAGTGTGGAGAGACAAGGACTTCTGGAATGCAGCAAAGAATACGGTGCTGATCACACTCATCACCGTGCCGGCGGCCCTGGTCGTTGGGCTGGGGTTGGCCATGCTGGCCAACCTTCCTTTCAAACGCAAATGGCCTGTGCGCCTGGCACTCTTGCTCCCCTGGGCCTTGCCGCTATCGTTTGCAGGCCTCATCTTTGCCTGGTTTTTCCACACGGAGTACGGCGTGGTCAATGACGTGATGCGGCGACTGGGCGAGAGCGAACCCACCATGTGGCTGCTGCGGCCCAACTGGGCCTTCACCGCAATCTGCCTCACCATCATCTGGAAAACCAGTTCGTTCATGGCACTCATTCTTCTTGCGGGTCTGCAAGTGATTCCGAAGTCGCTATATGAGGCGGCCGAAGTGGACGGGGCCAGCCAGTGGCAACAGTTTTGGCAGATCACCATCCCCATGCTCATGCCAAGCATTGTGGTTGCACTTATTTTTCGAACCATCACGGCGCTGCAGACCTTCGATATTCCCTACACCATGACCAAGGGCGGCCCTGGCAACAGCACCGAGACACTGGCGATGTTGATCCACAAAACCACAATTGAATACCTTGATCTGGGCTACGGCTCAACGCTCGCGGTCTGCATGTTTGTGCTTTCCATGTGCGTCACTGCTTTTTACCTCAAACGCATCGGGAGATCTGCATGAATCAGGGTTGGTGGTCATCGCCGCGTCTTCGCATCGCCGCTGCTGCACTGGTTGTGGTCAACGGGTTCTTTCCTGCCGTGTGGATCCTGTTTACCTCACTCAAGCGTGAAGTGGAGCTGGTGCAGAAGCCCATCACTTGGTGGCCCCATGCACCCACGCTGCAAAACTACGTGCAGGCGTTCACCGACCAACCTCTGCTCAAGTACCTGGGTAACAGCTTGATGGTCGCTGGATTGGCCACCGTGTGCTCGCTGGTCGTGGCATCCGGCGCCGCCTACGCGATTGCACGACTCAACCTCAAACACCGCCAGCTCATTCTCACGGCTATCGTCGCATCAAGCATGTTCCCGCTGGTGACGCTGCTGGTGCCTATCTTCGAGACCATGCGCACACTGAACCTGCTGAACACCTATACCGCGCTGGTGCTGCCCTATATCGTGCTCAACCTGCCGGTGTGCACCCTGGTGCTGGTGAGCTTTTTCCAGAGTATCCCCAAGGACCTGGAGAACGCAGCCATGATTGATGGGTGCACGCGCATGGGCACGCTGTGGCATGTGGTGATCCCGCTGGCAGCGCCGGGTGTTTTTACAGCCGGGATTCTGGCGTTTGTGAATGCCTGGGATGAATTTCTGCTGGCGCTCTCGTTGAACTCCAGCGCATCCATGCGCACCTTGCCGGTCGGAATCACGCTATACCAGGGCGAGTTCAGTTTTCCGTGGCCAATTATTTCAGCGGCATTGATTGTCGCCATTGTTCCCATCGCCGTGCTGATTGCTGCGTTTCAGGAACGCGTGGTTGGCGGCTTGACACAAGGAGGGTTGAAGGGATGAAACAGAATATTCGCTACGGCATTATTGGCTGCGGCAGCATGGGCCGTGAACACATTGAAAACATCAAGGCACTGGAGCGGACCACCGTCACTGCGATTGCGGATACGGAAAAATCCAGCCGGGATGCGGCGCTGGCCTTGCTGGATGGTGCTGCAACCCAACCCAAGGTATTCGAACATTATCAGGACTTGCTGGAATCCGGTCTGTGTGACGCCATCGTCATCGCCACGCCCAACTTCACCCATGCCGACGTCATGCGCCACGCCCTGCCGACGGATGCGCACCTGCTGATTGAAAAGCCTTTGTGCACCACCGTTGCCGATTGCGCTGATCTGATCAAACGGTCTGCGGGGCGCAAAGCCATCGTCTGGGTGGCGCAGGAATACCGCTACATGCCGCCCGTGGCCGAGATGATCCGCCTGGCGCATGAGGGCGCCATTGGCACCCTGCACCAGGTAGCGATCCGCGAGCACCGCGAGCCGTTCTATCCCCAGGTGGGCGACTGGAACCGTTTCAACGCCAACACGGGTGGCACGCTGGTTGAAAAGTGCTGCCATTACTTCAACCTGATGGAGTTCATTCTCAAAGAGTCAGCCGTGCGCGTGTTTGCGTCGGGTGGCCAGCGGGTCAATCATCTGGACGAAGACTACGGCGGACGCAAGCCTGACATTCTGGACAGCGCCTATGTGGTCGTGGAATACCCGAGCGGTGCACGCGCCATGCTGGACCTCTGCATGTTTGCCGAAAACTCTACCGACAACGAACACGTTGTGGTCGTCGGCGACGAGGGCAAGCTGGAATCACTGATCCCGTCACTGGTGTTGCGCCACGGGCGACGCGAAGACTGGGGCACGCGCAAGGTCTGGGGCGAAGCGTCCGGCAGCGGACGGGGCGTGTCCACCCGGCGGGTGTGGGACACCAATATCAAGTATGCAGGCCAGCATTTTGGCGCGTCGTACATCGAACATCAGCGGTTTGCTCATGCGGTACGCAACGGGTTGGTGCCCGAAGTGTCCCTGCAAGACGGCATGCGCTGTGTGGCCGTGGGGCTTGCAGCACATCGCAGCATAGACACTGGCTTGCCCGTGAACCTGGCTGATGTTTTGCCCGCCGGTTTCTGACGACCTGGACCCTAACTGATCATGACGCTTGCTCTCTATCCCTCGCTCAAAAACAAACTGGTCTTCGTGTCTGGTGGCAGCTCCGGCATAGGCTCTGAAATCGTCAAGGCCTTCGCTGCCCAGGGTTCACAGGTCGCCTTTTGCGGAACGCGCCCCGAAGGCGGTGATGCACTGATTGACGAGATCTCCGCGGCAGGCCTCAAGGCACCGTACTATGAAGCCTGCGACGTACGGGACATACCCGCTTTGCAGGCCATGCTGGAACGGGTGCACAAACAGTTCGGCGCAATCCAGGTGCTGGTCAACAATGCCGGGCGCGATGACCGTCATTCGCTGGATGAGCTGACCCCAGACTACTGGGATAACTGCCTGAACCTGAATCTTCGCCATCAGGTGTTTGCTACACAAGCCGTCGCTAGACAACTAAGAAATGCGGGGTCTGGCGGCTCAATTATCAACATGGGCAGCATCAGCTGGATGCGTGGGCGGCCCAACCTGATTGGCTACACCACCTCCAAGGCGGCTATCTCGGGCATGACGCGCAGCCTGGCACGCGAGCTGGGCGAATTTGGCATCCGCGTCAATGCGCTGGTGCCTGGCGCTATCGTCACCGAGCGGCAAACCGCGCTGTGGCGCAACCCGGAAGAAGATCAAAAATTCATCGAGCTGCAATGCCTCAAATTCCGGCTGGACTCCACCCACGTGGCACGCCCAACACTGTTTCTGGCCAGTGACGATAGCGACGGCATCACGGGCCATAACCTGATTGTGGATGCGGGGCTGGCGCAGGTCTCGGTGGTGGGTTAGTCCTGCACTGGCCGGGTGATTTTCAGATACGCGGCGAACGCGCGCTCGCCAAGCATCTGGTGCGATGCAGTCGTCATGTGCACACCGTCGGCCAGCACTGCTGCGCCCTCGGAACGCACGAAAGCGGCACCCAAATCCTGGGCAATTTGCACCAGCGTCTCACGCAGACGGGCGCCTGACTCTCCGCCAAAGCCCTCAAAGAACCCGACGATGACAACAGGCAGATTTGCCCTACCGAGGTCCGTGCGCATTTGACCCAGTACGTCTTTGACGGCGGCCCTGTAGATTTCTGACGGAGTATCCAGACCCGCATCAGACTCTCCCTGCAACCAGAGGATGCCTGCGACGATAGCCTTGTCGCCGGTGCTGCGCACCACGTCGAGTGCCGCCAGGTAGTCGTTGACGGCCGTGTTGTAGAGGTTCACAGGCAGGTCATACAGCGAGTCCGCCAGATAGCCTGATGGCCCATGCGCCATATGCCAATCGGCAATGGACGTCCCACCCCAGGCGCGATTGACCAGCAGGATTTTGTCGCCCGGGGGCAGCGTTGCCAGCAGCGCTTTTGCAAAGGGGCGACCCAGATTGGTGCCATGGACTACGTCAGGTTTGTCATGGCGCAACGGGTCGTCGGCCACTTCGATCTGGTTCAGTGGCGTACCGGAACGGCCATCGGTGAAATTGAGAATCCGCGGGTCCGGGGCGAAATCAAACGGTGTGGCATCGCGACCCGCCATATTCGATTGACCGACCAGCAGGAAGACATGCACGGCTGCACCTCTGGTCGCACCCTGAGACTCGTTCATTTGCTGGTTCATGCTTGAAATTTTTGGGACAGGTGAGGAAACGGATCGATCTGGATAATACCGGGCCGGGGCGCGCCGCGAAAGACGGCATCGCAATAGTCGAGCAGCACAAGCCAATCGGCCAGGCTGTGATCATGACCGCCCTCCCGGTAAGCAGTGGCGATCTGATCGCCTGCACCGAGAAATTCATAAACACGACGCGCGGCCAGATGCGTCAACCAGGTACCCGCCGGATTGGCCCACACATCACCCAGGGCTTCGGTTGTCAGCAAGGCTCTGGGCGCGATGAGTGCTTTCAGGAAATGCTGGTCAAGCGGGAGTTCGTGTTCTTTACCCCCATAGTGCTTCAGGCCGGGGCCAAACCAGTGGGGAAATGCAGCCACGATATCAGCCAGTGTTTCAGCCCCTGCAGCGCCCCAGCGAAAACAGCCAGCGCCACCGGCACCCGAGTTATTGGCACTGGTCAGTGCAACGCGTTCGTCCGTCGCACCCGCCAGCAGGGCTGCCTTGCCACCACGCGAATGGCCCACTACCGCGATTTGTCTGGGTTCGAGAAACGTCAACTGATGCAGGGCATCCACGGCACGGTGATAGGCCCAGGCCCAATGGGCGATGGCTGAGTGAGCCGTCTGCGCTGCACCCGGGTTGTCGGCGGCCACCTCAACCCGGTTGAACTGCGCAAAGGCGCAGCCCCGTTTGAGAATCGCGTCGAGCACTTGGTCTGTCGCGTAGTGCCAGCAGGCGTCCCCATTCAGGATGACCGGAAAAGGCCCGACCCCGCCAGGCACCAGCACGCGCAGCAGGAATGCGTGCTGCCCGTCCACCTCAACCCGATAGGAGCCCAGCTTGGCCTGCGCTAGATGCCTGAGGGTGGCGACATGCAATTCAATGCAGCGAACCGACGCTGGTAGCGGTGGAAAAACACCGTAAACAGTGGGCAAGACCTGATTAGTCAGCTCGTCACGGCGGGTGCGCCATTGGGCCGCATTGCACACCTTCAATCCACTCTGAAATTCAAGGACATCCGGCAGCGAAATACTCACTGTATTCGACACGTCATTCATATGATCCATATGAATCGCTCGGTACAAACGATAGGGCAGAACACATCAATCTGGACTACGATAGAAATTGAAAATATTGCCTTCCAACCACTCTCCTTGAAAGACCTCATCATGGTATCCCGTATTTCCCAAAAAAGTGCTGCCGCCCTGGTGGCAACGGTCATTGCGCTGCCACTCTGTGCTGTTGCTGCCGACATTCGTGTCATGTGCTACCAGGACGGCATTGAGTGCGAAGTGACAGCCGATCTGGCCAAGCGTTTTGAAGCCCAGAACCCAGGCACCAAAGTGCTTGTTGATGTGGTGCCCTACAAAACTATTGTGGAGCAGTTGCCGGTTCAACTGGCGGCGGGTCAAGGCCCGGACATTGCACGCGTCACCGATCTGGGTGTGCTGTCCAAGTACTACCAGGACATCAGCGCCTATGTGAAAGACAAGAATTACTGGGAAGCCAATTTCGGTGCGACCCTGTCCTGGTTGCGGCCCACGGCCAGCGACAAGGGCATTTACGGCTTCATGTCGCAGTTGACGATGACGGGTCCATACGTGAACAAGACGCTTTTTGAGCAGGCCAAAGTTCCAATGCCAGGCCCCAAAGCCACCTGGGATGAATGGGTAGAAGCCTCACGCAAGGTTGCCAAAGCCACGCAAACGCCAGCAGCGCTGGCCTGGGACCGCTCTGGCCACCGTTTTGCCGGTGCGGCCATCAGCTATGGGGCCAAGATTTTTGATGCCAAAGGCGAGTTGGTGATGGACGACGGCTACAAGACCACCGTCAACAAGTTTGTGGGCTGGCACAAGGATGGTGCCATGCTTAAGGAAGTGTGGGGCGGCTCTGGCGGCTCCAGCTATGCGGATTCGATTGGCGAATTCAAAAACGGTCGCGTCGCCATGGTGCTGTCAGGCTCATGGCAAATCAACCGCCTGCAAAAAGACATAGGTACCGCGTTTGACTGGGTCGCTGTACCCAACCCCTGCGGCCCTGCCGCTTGCACCGGTATCCCTGGCGGTGCCGCATGGGTAGCGCTCAAGACCACCAAGGCACCCAAGGAAGTGGGCATGTTCCTCGACTTCCTGGCGTCCGAGGCCAGTTATGCCGAGTTCGCTGGCAAGACCATCAACATCCCTGCCCATGCAGGCTTAGCTAAAAAGGGCGTGGCCTACCCGGGTGCCACACCGGCTGCCCGCGCGGCACTGGGTGTGTTCAGCGGTGGTGTTGCCAATCTGTCACCTGTGGCCTACCAATTCCAGGGCTACAAGTTCAATCGGGCCATCATGCTGCCGACGGTCACCCGCGTGACCCAGGCCATTGTGGGCGAGATGAGCTCAGACGAAGCCATCACCAAGATAGCGGCCGACATGGCCGACGCGGTCAAGCAGGCACAAAAGTAAGCGTGGCGACCAGCCCCAAACTGACAGGACTATCTTGACCCGCATCCTCGGCATTTTCTTCAACCTGTTCGAGCCGTTTTTCCGGCTCGGGCAGCGGTTGCTGGGTTTGTCCCGCATCGGCTGGCTGTTTGTTGGCCCGAATCTGGTCGTGTTTGGGCTGTTTACCTTTCTGCCCATCGTCATCAACCTGGTTTATGCGGTGACGGGTGGTGTCAACCTGTTCCCCTTTGAGCGGCCCTTCACGGGTGGCGAGAACTTTGGCATCCTGTTTGAGTGCCGTGACTACTTTGATATTCAAACCTGCCGCAAAGACGTCTTCTGGCGGGCCATCTTCAACACCATCAAGTTCAGTCTGATTCAGGTGGTGCTGATGGTGCTTCTCTCATTGGGCACGGCACTGGTTCTGAACCGCAAAATCATCGGCCGCGGTTTCTGGCGTGGCGTGTTCTTTTACCCGGTGTTGCTGTCGCCTGTGGTGGTGGCGCTGATCTGGAAGTGGCTGCTGCAAAGCCAGGGCGTTTTCAACGCCGGACTGGTCGCCATGGGTTCGTCACCGGTGGACTGGTTGACGGACGCCAGCTGGGCTTTCTTCTGGACCGTGTTCGTTTCCATCTGGGCGCATATGGGCTTTTACACGCTGATCTTGCTGGCGGGCCTGCAGGCCATTCCCAAGGACATGTACGAGGCGGCTGAAATGGATGCCGCGTCCCCCTGGCGTACCCTGCGCCGCATCACCCTGCCGCTTCTGATGCCCAACCTGATTGTGGTGCTGGTGCTGGCCATGATTCGCGCGGTGCAAATTTTTGATGAGGTTTTTGTGCTCACGGGCGGTGGGCCGGGTTCTGCCACCACCTTCATCGTGCAGTTCATTTACCAGACCGGCTTTGCCGAACAGATTCACCTTTACGGCATGGCTGCTGCTGCGTCTCTGGTGCTGGCCATCGGGTTGATGGCACTGACGTTCTTGCAGCTCAAGCTCACCCGCGCCAATGACGCTGGCAAGAAAGCCCGATAGGTTTCAATAGCATGGCAAACTTCCTGACACGCACCCATGGCAGAAATCGCCTGGACTGGACCGACTGGGTCAGCTACACCTACCTGTTTGTGGGCCTGTTCACCATGTTCGCCCCCATCATCTGGCTGGTGATGTCGTCACTAAAAACTGAAAGCGCGATCAGCCAGTTCCCGCCCACATTTCTGCCCTATAGCCAGAAGTCCGTCGTGGTGGCGGGGCATGACAAGCCGCTGCCACTCTTTATGACCAAGGACGACAAGGGCGTGACGCGCGAGATGGCCCAGGTGCGGCGCATTGGCATCATGGCCACGATGGTGGACCCGGTAAAACCCGATACTGAGATTCGGGTCAACATCAATGACCGCAAACCCATCAATGAGCTGAAGTTCTCGGTCAGCAACTACACCGATCTGTTTGGCAAATTCAGCTTTGGAAAGTACCTGTGGAATAGCGTGTTCATCACGGTGGTGGCGACGCTGCTCACGCTGCTGATCAATTCCATGGCGGCGTTTGCATTGTCCAAATACCAGTTCAAGGGCCAGAAGGCGGTGTTCATGCTGATCATCGCCACGCTGATGATTCCACCCACCATTATTCTCGTGCCGGTGTTCCTGGTCATCAACAGTGTGGGCCTGCTCAACAGCCTGTGGGGGGTGATCCTGCCGGCCATTGCCACGCCCACCGGCGTGTTCCTGCTGCGCCAGTACATGCTGACCATTCCCGACGAACTGCTGGAGGCGGCACGCATGGACCATGCAAGCGAATGGCGCATCTACTGGAAGATCATCCTGCCGCTGGCGGCGCCGGCGCTGGCCGTGCTGGCCATCTTCTCGGTGATGTGGCGCTGGAACGACTTCCTGCTGCCGCTGATCGTGTTGTCCAAGTCCGAGTTCTTCACGCTGCAACTGGCGCTCAACTCGTTCCAGGGCGAGCTCAACACGCAGTGGCACTACCTGCTGGCGATGACCGTGATCACGCTCATCCCGATCACGCTGGTGTTCGCGTTCCTGCAGAAATACATCACTACCGGCATCGCCAGCGCGGGCGTGAAATAAACCATTCGAGGACTTGCGCGTGGCCACACTGGAACTGAACCGCATCGTCAAGAGTTTCGACCGCACCACCATCCTGCATGGCATCGACCTGTCGGTGCGGGACGGCGAGTTCGTGGTCTTCGTCGGCCC
>JANOAP010000212.1:0-9443 GCA_031411175.1 Rhodoferax sp.
GGTGTCGCTGGTGATCTGCCCGCTGCGAATGGCAATGTCGATGCCGTCACGTGCAAGGTCGGCCATGCGGTCTTCGGCATTGATATCGATCTGGATTTTGGGGTGGCGCGCGTACAGCCCGGGCAGCGTGGGCACGATCAGGTTGTCAGCAATGACCACGCTCGCGCTGATGCGCACCCAGCCGCTGGGGCCCTGCACTTTGCCCGTCAGGTCGGCGGCCAGCTCGGCAGCGGTGTCCAGCATGCGTCGGCCATGGGCCAGCAGTGTGTCGCCTTCATCCGTCAGGCTTAGGCCGTGCGTACTGCGGTGCAGTAGCCGCGTCTTGACGGCGGCTTCCAGCCGGGCCAGTGAGCGGGTGACCTGGCTCACGGGCACGTCGCGTTCACGTGCGGCGGCAGACAGGCTGCCCAGCTCGGCGATGCGCGTGAACAAGGCGATGTCGTCAAGCTGGAGTTGCATCAGCTTATTTTGAATTGGTTTTGCAAATTATGCAAAACCAATATGCATTTATTGCCATTTCCGTGGGTTTGAATGATAAATAAAGTTCATTCACCGGCAAGCAATGCCCTATTCGAAACGGAATGAACCCCCATGAACCCCTTCAAAATCAGCCCCGAGGCAGCCGCCCAGGCGCAGTGCCTGGCCCGGCTTCATGCCGAGGCAAGAGCCCAGGCCCGACTGCTGCGTGCGCAGGCCATCGACGACTTCTGGCGCGGTGCCAATGAGGTTCTTTTCCACACCTTTGACAGTGCGTATGCAGGCACCCGCCGCAGCGCACAGCGGCTGGGCCATGCTCTGGCGCGGCAACGGGCGCGCCGACAGTCTGGGGTCAATCCACTTTCGCGCCCGAATCCTTGATGACCTTGGCCCACTTCACGGCCTCGGACTTCATGAACTGCGCCATCTGCTCGGGCGTGCTGGGCAATGGCTCCAGCGCGGCCGCCGCAAAGCGCTCGCGGATTTCCGGCAGGCGCAAGACGGCGGTGATCTCGGTGTTCAAACGTGCGAGCACGGCGGGTGGGGTGCCTGCCGGGGCCAAGATGCCAAACCAGCCGGACGACTCATAACCCGGGATGCCGCTCTCGGCCAGCGTGGGCATGTCGGGCACCAGGCTGGAGCGCTCCTTGCCCAGCACGCCGATGACCTTCAGGCGGCCTGATTTGAGCTGTGGCTGGATGGAGGCGATGTCGGCAATGGCCAGCGAGGTATCGCCCGCCATCACTGCCATCACGGCAGGCGCGCTGCCGCGGTACGGCACATGCAGGATGTAGCTGCCTGTCATGGACTTGAGCAGCTCGCCCGACAAATGCATGGCCGTGCCACTGCCGCCCGATGCATAACTGAGCCGGCCCACCTGCGACTTGGCCAGCGCCACCACCTCCTTTGCTGTGTTGGCAGGCAGTGCGGCGGTGGCCACCAGCACAAACGGGCTGGTGCCAAAGAGCGTGATGGGCGCGAAATCCCTCACCGGGTTGTAAGCCAGGTTGGGGTACAGCGCGGGGTTGGCGGTGAGCCCGCCCGCCGATGCGAGCACGATGGTGTAGCCGTCGGCGGGCGACTTGGCCACCAGGTCCAGTCCCAGGCCACCCCCAGCACCGGGCTTGTTGTCCACCACCACTGGCTGGCCCAGGCGCTCGGCCAGCTTGGGTGCAACGATGCGGGCTGACGCGTCACTGCTGCCACCCGGAGGGAAGGTCACGACAAGGCGAATCGGCTTGGCTGGCCACGCTGGGGCAGTCTGGGCCAGCGCCGCGCCGCTGACGAGGCTGACAGACAACGCAATACCGTTTGCTATCAGTCTGAGTCTGCTCGGAGTGAATTTCATGATGCTGTGGTCCCCAGGGTCATAGTTTGAAAATGCGCTCGGCATTGGTCTGGAAGAACATCTTCTTCTGCTCGTCCGTCAGGGGCAGATTGTCCATCGCTGTCACCTCTTCGGCAACGTATTGATAGGGGTAATCCATGGCGTACATCAAGCGGTCGTAACCCATTTGCTGCTGCACGAAGGTGACGGACGGCTCCCATGGCATGCCACTGGTGGTGTAGTAGAAGTTCTCGCGCAGGTAGTCGCTCGGCTTCTTCTTTAGCGGCTTGACGCCTTCACTGCGGTTGGCGCGCACGATGCCCGCGTGCATGAAATCAATGCGGTACAGCCAGAACGGCAGTCCTTCGCCGAGATGGCCCAGCACGATCTTGAGCTTGGGAAAGCGGTCAAACACGCCGCTCACAATCAGGCGCAGCGCGTGCAGGCCGGTCTCTGCGGCAAAACCGTAGATGGCGGCGTCAAGGCAGCGCGAAATGAAGGGCTCGATCATCTGCGGCGAGGGCGTGTTGGGGTGGATATACACCGGCACGTCCAGCGCCTCGGCGGCGGCAAAGATGTCCCAGAATTTTTCGTCATCCAGGTACTCGCCCTGGGTGTGCGAGTTGATCACCACGCCTTTGAGGCCCAGTTTGGTTACGGCGCGTTCCAGCTCTTTGGCGGCACCCTGCGGTGCGTGGGGTGCCACCGCAGCCAGGCCCGCAAACCGGCTGGGGTGCTGCGCAATCGTGGCGGCCAGCTGGTCGTTGGTGGAAATGGCCAGCGCGGTGGCCGTAGCGGCATCAAACACCTGCACACCGGGTGAGGTGAGCAGCAGCAACTGCATGTCAATACCGGAGGCGTCCATGTCACCCAGGCGGCGGGCGCCCATGTCCTGGATACGGTTGAACAAGTCCAGCGCGCGCGGTGTCTGGCTCTTGCCGAAGAAACCCCACAAGCTGTAGAAACCGGGGTCGTTGATGGAGCGGGTTTCCAGAATTTTGACGTACATCTGCATCAGCTCGGGCGTGGCCCAGCCTTCTTCGGCGGCGATGCGTTTGTAGGCGCGGGGTGGTGGGGTGCTCATGGGGTGTCTCCTGCAAGATGGAAAGGCGGGGTTGCGAAAAAGTGGGTGTCCATTTGCATTGGAGCTTTTCCTGATTCGTTTGTAAATTGAAAATATATGGATGATTTATGATTTTCATTCATGAATCAAAACTTCTCGCCCACCCTGCGCCAGCTTCGCGCCTTTCTGGCGGTGTACAAACTGCGCAAGCTCAGTGCCGCTGCCGGTCAGCTGTTTGTGACGCAGTCCGCCATCAGCGTATTGATTCGTCAACTGGAGCAAGGCTTGCAGACGCGGCTATTTGACCGCACCACGCGCTCGCTGCAACCCACCCAGGCCGCGCATGACACCGTGGTGGTGGCCGAGCGCATTCTGCGTGACGTGGATTCGCTGGGGGCCACCTTTGGCGACTTGAGCGGCCTGCGCAGCGGGCGGGTGTGTCTGGCCATCACGCCAACCTTGGCGGGCATGCTGCTGCCGGACGCGATCCGTGCGTTTGGCGAGCAACACCCCGAAGTGCAGGTGGTGGTGGATGACTGCGCGCCCGAGCAGTTTTCGTCGCGCGTGCTGGGTGAGCATGTGGATTTCGGCATTGGTACACCCGAGCGCGCCGGGGGAGAGCTGGAGCTGCAAACCCTGATGCGCGACCAGTTGTGCCTGGTGTGCCTGCCAGACCACCCCTTGGCCCATCTCAAGACGCTGCACTGGCGCGATCTGGCGGGGCACCGCGTGATTGCCGGGCGGCCGGGCTATGGCGTGCGCCAACTGGTGGACGTGGCGGCGGCGCAGGCGGGTGTGACGCTCCAGGTGGTGAACGAAATCTCGTTTCTGTCCACGGGCTTGTGGATGTCGGACAGCGGCATGGCGCCCAGCATCATGCCCTCGGCCTACGCCACGTATTCGCCTTACAAGGCGCTGGTGATCAAGACCCTGAACGGGCCGAAGGTGTCGCGCGACATTTTCATCGTGACAAAGAAAGGGCGCTCATTGTCTGCGGCGTGCCAGGCGTTTTTGAAGACTCTGCGCGCTGCCTTGCAGCAAAAGGCAGTGGCAGAAATATCTGGCGCAAGCCCGTCACGCAAAGTGGTCAAACGAGCCAAAGGTGTTTGAGACGCTAGTGCCCTGTGCGTCCACCAGGCGCAGGCCGGGCGCTGCTTCGATCTGGCCGATGCGTGTGACGCGCACAGCGGCCTGAGCCGCTGCGCGTTGAACGGCATCGCGCATGGGCTGCGGCGCGGTAAAGGCCAGTTCGTAGTCGTCGCCACCTGCCAGCACATACGCCAGGCACGTATTTTCAGATATTTGGGAGCCAAATTGGCCTCTAGACCCCGCAAAATGGGCTTGACCAGCTATTAAATCTGTAGCTTTCTTCAACTCAATGCGTGCCCCCACGCCAGAGGCTTTGAGGATATGGCCCAGGTCACCCAGCAGGCCATCGCTCACGTCAATGGCTGCCGTGGCGACGCCGCGCAACGCCAGCCCCAACGCGACTCTGGGCGTGGGTTGCTCCATGCGCAAGCGTGCCTGCGCCAACACATCTGCCGGGACTTCCACCGTGCCGCGAAACACCTCCAATGCCAGCCGTGCATCGCCCAGCGTGCCACTGGCGTAAACGTCATCACCCGCTTTGGCACCGCTGCGCAGCAGGGCCTGGCTCTTGCCGTCCACCACGGGAACTTCGCCAAACACGGTGATGCAGATGTTCACCGGCCCGCGTGTGGTGTCACCCCCAATGAGTTCGCAGCCATGCGCATCGGCCAATGCCAGCAGGCCGCGCGAGAACGGGGCCAGCCAGGCTTCATCGGCGTGTGGCAATGCCAGCGCCAGTGTGAAAGCCAGGGGCTGGGCACCGCAGGCTGCCAGGTCGCTCAGGTTCACGGCCAGGGCCTTGTGGCCCAGCGCAGCGGGGTTGACCGTGGAGAGGAAATGCCGCCCCTCCACCAGCATGTCGCAGGAGATGGCGATTTGCGTGCCGGGCCTGGGCTGTAGCAAAGCGCAGTCGTCGCCTATGCCCAAGGCGATGCAGGCAGACCGTGCCGCGGCCCGCTCGGGGCGCTTGAAGTAGCGCTCGATCAGGTCGAACTCACCCATTTTTTTGAGGGCCACCATCCACGGTGCCCGCTGCCGTATCTGGCAAACCCACGGCTTCCTTGACGGGCCAGAGGAAGCTCAGCGGTTGTCCGCGCAAGCGCCGCCAGATGGCGCTGCTGATGCGTGCACGGTCCACACCGGTGACGTTGTGGGCCTGCAAGGCCAGGCGAAACGCCATGTAAAAACTCACGCCCAGGTTCAACGCGCCAATGAGCGGCAGGGCAGCCACGCACCACCACAGCGCGGGCTGGCGCACCACATCCCAGCCCATGGCGGCGCAGGCAGCGGCCAACTGGCCTGTAGACAGGGTGACGTGGCGGACCTCCAGCCCCAGGCCAAAAAAGCCGGCAAAAGCCGGGATCAGCCCGAGCATGAAACCCAGCGAGATGTTGGAGGCAAAGCCCGATATCTTGTCGCGCATGAAGTGCGCCCAACGCGCGGCACGCTCAGGCCCTAACACCGCCGTAATCCTGGGGTTGTAGCGCAGGGCCGAGTTCAGCCGGTGCAGCACAAACCAGTTTTCGGCCCAGCCCGCGATGATGCTGGCCGCAAACAGCAGCACGCCTGTGAACGCCGCAAACAGCAGCGTCGGCCCCAGCAGCGTGAGCGAATGAAAGACGTAGGCGGCCTCTTTGGCACCAATCATCGGGCTGCCCCAGATCAGCTGGATGGCGATGGAGATCATCACGACCACCGGGAAAACCACCAGCACATTGCCCAGCACAGCGGCCACTTGCGAGCGCACCAGGTGTGACACCTCGTCCACAAACACGTCCAGTGACTGGGGCTCACTCAAGTCCTTGAGCTTGGCAGCCATTGCCGGGGCGGTCATGGCGGGCTGCTTGGTCGCCAGCGTGTAGTGCAGCAGCTGGATCACCACGAAGCTGCCGGCATACACCAGGCTGGACCAGAACCCGCTCCAGAAGGCCGACAGACCCACGGCCATCACCATGAACTTCAGCAGGGTTGTCAAGGCTGTCAGTGCGCCGCCGCCTGCCGCCTTACCGAACATGCTTGTGTACTCACCCTTGGTGCGAGTGATGTAGTGTTCGCCCGTCTCCGAGCTGCGTTCGGCCACTTTGGCCGCCAGCAAGGACGAGTTGGAGGCCACCAGCGCACGCAGGCTGCGCCGCTCCTGTCCGACCACCACCAGATGCGACAGCAGCCGCGCTGTGCTGGCGCTGGGGTTGGTGCCGGTCAGGCAGTCCAGCAGGGCGCGAATGCGCAGCACGCGCTCACGCAGCTGCCGCAATCGAAACACCAGGTTGACGGAAATGCCGTGCTCGTCCAGATGGGTGTAAACGGTGGACGCCGCATGGCGGCAGCGGTCCAGCCGTTCGCGGAACTGTTGCAGCGCGTCTTGCAGCGGACCATCGGTAGTCGGCTCACCCGGTGTGTGGGCCAGAAAGGCCAGCCGGACCGCCTCAAAATCAGCGCTCAAGGCGTGGAATGGCCCGGACTCGCGGGCGGTATCGCTCATGCGCAAGCGCAGCTCGGGTGCAAAACCGGTGGCACGAACCTGGCTGGTGCAAAACGTGATGGCTTCCAGCACCGTGCCTTGCCACAGCGAGATAGTCCGGTGGGCTTGGGCCGCTGTTTCTGAACGGCTCTTGAGCAGCATCGCGGCATCGCTTTCGCGTGTGTCGGGCTCGCAAGTATCGGTTTGCAGCATGGCTGTCAGCCGCGCCAGCAGGGGCTCGTCCAGCGCAGCCAGCCACTGCGCATCAAAGGCGGTGGGCAGCACCAGTGAAAACAGTTCGGACGCATCCACCGTCTCGGGCGTGGCTGGCAGTATTTTCAGGCGCAGCCGCTCGGCCATTTCGCTGATGAAAGCGCTGCGCGAGGCAAATCCGAAGTCTGCCAGCAAAGTCGTGCCGTTGATGGTTTCCACCAGGGTTTGCCACCAGGCCTGCACCCGCCGCGCCGTGCCGGGGCGAGCTTGTACCGCGTCCATGAAAAGTGCGATGCGGGCCACAGAGCCTTGGACGGATGAGCAGTCGCCCCGCACCCAGTTCATGAACGCGATCAGCCAGAGATGGCGCTGAACCAGCGCAGCGCGGGGGTCCAGCGTATCCAGTAAATGGGTGATGTCTTGCGCGCTGGTGGGCTGGCGGGCCATGGCAGCAGTCAATGCAGCGTGCGCGCGTCGCCGGCGCTCAGGGCGTCCAGCATAAACATGGGGACATCGGTGTCGAATTTTTCGCCATCTTCAGCCACACAAAAAAACGTGCCGTGCATGGTGCCCGTGGGTGTGCGCAGGCGCGTGCCGCTGGTGTATTCAAACGCATCGCCGGGTTTGAGCAGTGGCTGCTGCCCCACTACGCCCAGGCCTTTGACCTTTTCGGTGTGGCCATTGGCGTCATTGACATTCCAGGTGCGTGAAATCAGTTGCGCCGTGACGCTGCCCGTGTTGGTGATCTTGATGGTGTACGCAAACACAAAAAGCCCCTGCTCCGGGGCCGACTGCGCCATCAGGAAACGGGGCAAAACCTCGACTTTGAATTGATACTTGCTCATGCCTGAATGCTACCTGCGAAAATATACCCATGACTTACCGAATTGCCCCCTCCATTCTCTCTGCCGACTTTGCCCGTCTGGGTGATGAAGTCAAGTCCGTCATTGCTGCGGGCAGCGACTGGATCCATTTTGACGTGATGGACAACCATTACGTGCCCAACCTCACCTTTGGCCCCATGATTTGCAGTGCCTTGAAGCCGCATGCCAAAACCGCCGCCGGTGTGGCCGTGCCTATTGATGTGCATTTGATGGTGCAGCCGGTGGATGCACTGGCGGCGGCCTTTGTGGACGCCGGGGCTGATCTCATCAGCTTTCACCCGGACGCCAGTGGTCACGTGCACCGCAGCATCCAGGCCATCAAGGCCAAAGGCTGCAATGCCGGCCTGGTGTTCAACCCCGCCGAGCCGCTGGACGTGCTGGACTGGGTGATCGACGACCTGGACCTGATTCTCATCATGAGCGTCAACCCCGGCTTTGGCGGGCAAAGCTTCATTGATTCCGCATTACGCAAGATTTCGGCGGTGCGCAAACGCATAGACGGCTGCGGCAAAGACATTCGTCTGGAGGTGGACGGCGGCATCAAGGTGGACAACATCCGCCGTGTGGCTGACGCTGGGGCCGACACCTTTGTGGCGGGCAGCGCCATTTTTGGCCATAAAAATTACAAATCCGTGGTGGATGCAATGCGCGCTGAACTGGGTCGAGTCGCGTAAACTGGGTGACTGAATGGGCAAGTGCCCCTCTTTCCTAGAGCCAACCGATTTGAAGGAGTTGCGATGCTACATGTAATAAAACAGTTTATCGGCCACGTTGCCGCCGGGGCCCTTTACCTGGGGCTGCTGTTGAACACGTCGGCGGCGCTGGCGCAAGACAATGTGATTGGCTACGTCAAAACCGTGCAGCCGGATGCCACGATGGTGGTGGGCGGCAAGAGCATCAAGGCGTTGCCTGGCATGCCGGTTCAGACTGGCTATGTGCTCAAGACCGGCCCGCAAGGCAGCATGGGCGTGACCTTTCGCGACAACACCATCATGTCGTTCGGCCCGGACACCGAACTCGTGGTGGATGAATACCTCTATGCACCCGGCAACGGCGACCTCAAGCTGGGAGCCTCCATGACGCGCGGCACATTGCAATACATTTCCGGCGTCATCGCCCGGCTGAAACCGGAGGCGGTCACCCTGAAAACGCCCGTGGGCATCATTGGTGTGCGGGGCACGCGCTATGTCACCTTGGTGGAGGCGCCCTGACCATGATGACTGCTGAACACCCCAACCCTGGGGGGCGACTGCGGGCGTTGGCCCTCACCACGCTCACCGGTTTGATCGTCGCCGGATGTGCCAACCCTTCTTATGTGGCACTGCTGGACAACGGCAACGGTACCACCGGCAAGGTGCAGGTTGTCACACCCTACGGCACGACGCAGCTGGACAAGCCGCGGCAGGCCACCCGGTTCACCGGCCCGGTGGGCGAGACCTTTGAAGTAAGCCAGGACAAACTCAACAAGGACTTTGGCGCAGCGCTGGCGGCCAGCCCCAAAAAGCCGGTCACCTTCTTGCTGTACTTTGAAACCGGTGGCGCAAAACTGAATACCGCGTCAGAAGCCGACCTCCTCAAGATCCTGGAAGAAGTGGTTGCGCGCCCGGTGCCCGACATCTCGGTCATTGGCCACACCGATACGGCGGGTGATGACGCGGCCAATGAAAAACTGGGCCTGGAACGCGCCCGCCTTGTCACCGAGCTGATCAGCCGCGACAACAAGATTGAAGCCGCAAAAATCTCGGTCGAATCGCATGGCGAAAAGAATCCCCTGGTGCCCACACCTGACAACACGGACGAGCCGCGCAACCGGCGGGTTGAGGTCACGATTAGGTAACTACTCACCCCCCGGCTACGCGCACTGCGTGTCGCTGCGCTTTCCCCCTTGCTGGGGGCAACACCAGCAGCCTGGCAAAGCCAGCTCTGCGG
>JANOAP010000213.1:0-5168 GCA_031411175.1 Rhodoferax sp.
ACTGCTGATTGTCTCTGCATATTTGGCGGCCCCGCACGATAATCTATTGATGCGACTACTCCACACCATGCTACGCGTTAGCAATCTTCAACGCGCTATCGATTTCTACACCCAGATTCTGGGCATGAAGCTCCTGCGCACTTCCGAGAACCCCGAGTACAAATACTCGCTGGCGTTTGTCGGCTACGGCAACAACCCGGACCATTCCGAGATTGAACTCACCTACAACCATGGGGTGGACAGCTACGACATAGGTACGGCCTTTGGGCATATCGCGCTGGGCGTCACGGACGCGTATGCGGCCTGCGAAAAAATCAAAACCTCGGGCGGCAACGTCACGCGTGAGGCAGGCCCTGTCAAAGGTGGCGCCACGGTGATTGCCTTTGTGACAGACCCCGATGGCTACAAGATCGAACTTATCCAGCGCGCCGAAAACGCGCTGGGTGGCGGCCTGCGCTGATTGCGCAGGCAACGCCCTCAATCGATGACCATGAGCCGGATCAACAGCCGGGGGAATGACCCGGCTCAGGCCACAACGCGCTTGAGCGCCGCCAGCACCTGAAGCGGCGTGAAGGGCACTGCACGTACGCGGGCACCCGTTGCATCAAACACCGCGTTGCCAATCGCTGCGGGGATGGCGCACGCCGTCGGTTCGCCGGCGCCCCAGCTGGGCTGCCCAGGCTGGTCGATCAGGTCCACCAGCACCTTGGGTACCTGGTCGTGGCGCAGGATGGGGTAGCACACCCAGTCGCGCGACAGCACCTTGGTGCGGTCCCACGTGACTTGCTCCATGAGGGTGCGGCTCACCGTCTGTATCACGCCGCCTTCCACCTGGTTCACCGTTCCATCCGGGTTGATCAACTGGCCGCAGTCGTGGGCCACGCACACCCGTTCAACGCGGATCTCGCCGGTTCGGCGATTCACCGCTACCTCTGCGACCGCAGCGACATAGGTGGTCGCGTTGTTGTATCGCAGGTACGCCACGCCGCGGCCCCGCACGATGTCACCTGGCCCAGCCGCCGGATTGAGACCCACGCGGTTCGTCCAGCCGCTACGCTCTATGGCTTTCTTCAGCACGGCGATAGCCCTCGGGTCCTTCAAATGGCGCAAGCGGAATTCCGCCGGATCGGCCTTTGCCGCGTAAGCAAGTTCGTCCATGAACGATTCGTTCGCATACGAGTTTTCGATGCGACCGGGGCTGCGCAGGTGCGCACTACGGAAGAACGCCTGCTCCACATGCCGCGTATTCACCTTCACGTTGGGCATCTGATAACCGATGCCGGAGTTCTGGAACAGGAATCCGACCCAGTTGCCCGGCTTCAGCAAGCCAGTCTCGCTCGCGGCCAGCAGCGGAAAGTCAAGTGGTTTGAAGGCCACGATGTGGTTCAGCGCAATGTAGAAGTCGCCCGACCAGGCCGCGACATTGCCCTGCTCGTCCAGCGCGCCCTCGAAATCCATCGACCGGGGTGGGCTCTTGGGCGCGCGCGCTGTCTCGTCTTCGCGCATCCACTGCACGCGGATAGGGGCCCCCACCAGCGTCGCAATCAGCGCAGCATCAGCAGCCGCGTCCTCGTGACCATTGCGGCCATAGCAACCGGAGCCTTCAAGATAGACGCATCTAACCTTGTCCCTTGGCAGCCCGACGATCGGCGCAATTTCGTCGACCAGGGAGTGCGTGGCCTGCGACGCGGTCCATACCGTCAGCTCGCCGTTCTCGACGCGCGCGACGGCGCACGAAGGCCCCGACGAGGCGTGCGTTTGCACGGCGAAGTCATAGCGCGCCTTCACCTTGCGCGGCGCAGCGGCAAGCGTCGCCTCAGCATCTCCGATTTTTTGCGTCACGTCCTGCTTGGCCAGTTTCTGGCTGCGCCAGTGGTCGAACACGGTCGCCTGGTCGGGCAGCCCGGCACCCGGGCCCCACTGGACCTTCGTCGCGCGCATGGCCTTGATAGCACCCCACTCGGTCTTTGCCACCACTGCCAGGAAGTCTCCCTTGCGCACGGTACGCAGGAAGCCCTGCACCTTGCGTGCTTCGCGATCGTCGAACGACACCAGCGGCGCACCCAGGTCATCGGGGCGGATGACGCGGGCGTGCAGCATGCCCGGCAGACGGAAGTCGTGCACATACGGGAATTCGCCACTCACTTTGGCGGGAATGTCCACACGCGGGATCGACTTGCCCACCACCTTGTATTCGCTCGCCTTCTTCGGGACGACTTTCTCGTCCACCTTCAAGGCGAGCGGCTGCACGGTGACAAGCTCGGCATAGGTCAGTTTCTTCGCCGGATCGGCGCGCAGCGCCACCACGCCGTCCAGGGCGACAAGGTCGGCGGCAGGCGCGCCGAGTCTGGACGCGGCACGTTCGACCAGGGCAGCACGCGCGGTTGCACAGGCACGACGCAACTCGGATCCGCCCTGGGCGATAGTCAGATTGGCGCCCGTAATCCACTGGTCCGGCGTGGTGCCGGTGTCGCCCATCACGAGCAAGATGCGCTCGAACGGGACATCAAGCTCCTCCGCCGCGATTTGTGCGAGCGCAGTGCGCGTGCCGGTGCCGAGATCGACCTTGCCGACGTGGACCGTGATGCCGCCGTCCGGACGGATGGCAACGAAGCTCTCGACGAGGTCCTTCGCAACGGCCTTCCTCGGGTCGAGCGCACCGGTTGCGGCCTGCGCGGGAGCGAGCCGGAAGCCGACAACGAGCGCACCAGTGGCAAGCGCCGTGCGGGTGAGGAAGTCGCGGCGGCTGGCGCCTGTGCGGCGTGTGGCGTGGGGGGTGATGATGGCGTGCATGGCGTCGTTCTCCTTCAGGCGGTGACAGGTTGGCCGGAGGCCCGCTGCACCGCGCGCACGATGCGCTGGTGCGTGCCGCAGCGGCACAGGTTCATGGCGAGGCCCTCGCGGATCTGTTGCTCCGTCGGTTTGGGGTTCTTCTTCAACAGGTCAGCCGCTTGCATGATCATTCCGTTGATGCAGTAGCCGCACTGAACGGCCTGCTCGTCAATGAACGCCTGCTGAAGCGGCGAGGGCTTCGCACTGCTGCCCATACCTTCGAGCGTCATAACCTTCTTCGTACCGACGGCGGACACTGGCAGGACACATGAGCGCACCGCCTGCCCGTCCAGATGCACGGTGCAGGTACCGCACTGCGCCATACCGCAGCCAAACTTGGGGCCTTGCAACGCGAGCTGGTCGCGCAACACATAGAGCAGCGGTGAATCAGCTTCAGCCTCGACCCTGTGCGGGCGGCCGTTGACGTGAAGTTGGTAGCGGGTCATAAGTTTGTCTCCTTGGGTTGTCTATCGGTGCTATCAGGCTTCGGGGCGGGCGTGTGCGCGGGCTTCGATCTCCGCGAAGTCAGCTGGCCGCCGGTGCAGATCAAGCCGACGACCGGCCTTGACGATCTGGCTGGGGATGTCGTGGCCGATCAGGGCAGGCAGGCGCGCCGCGGCGGCTATCAGCTTTGCCAGGTCGATGCCGGTGTCGTAGCCCATGAGGGCGAGCGCATGCGCAATCTCTTCGGTGCAGACGTTGCCCGACGCGCCTGGGGCGTAAGGGCAACCCCCAATGCCGCCGAAGCTCGCATCGAAGCGGTCGGCACCAGCGTCGAGCCCCGCCAGCACATTGGCCAGGCCCATGCCGCGGGTATTGTGGAAGTGCAGCGTCAGCTCACAGGCTGGCCAGCGCTCGCGGAACGCGCGTGTCAGTTCAACAACCTGAGTTGGGAACGCCATGCCCGTGGTGTCGCACAGCGTCACGCCACGCGCGCCAAGCGTCTCCACGTAGCGCTCACACCAGCCGAGCACGGTGTCCACCTGCACGTCGCCCTCCATGGGGCAGCCGAACGCGCACGACAGCGACACGTTCACAGCAACGCCAGAGGAGCGTGCGAAGGAAGCCACTTCCGAGAGCGACCGGAATGACTGCTCACGCGTCATCCGCAGGTTCGACAGGTTGTGACTCTCGGTGGCCGACATCACCAGGTTGAGCTCGTCGGCACGCGACTCAATGGCGCGCTGGGCACCGCGCACGTTCGGCACCAGCGCGCTGTAGACCACACCAGGCAAGCGCCGGATCTCACGCAACACCTGCTCGGCGTCGCGCAGCGCCGGAATGGCTTTGGGTGATACGAACGCCGTCACCTCAATCTTTGCAAGGCCAGCTTCTGACAGGGCGTCGACCAGCACAATCTTCTCAGCTGTCGGCACGAAGGCCGACTCCGCTTGGAGGCCGTCGCGTGTTCCGACTTCCTGCAGGTACACCCGTCGGCCGATGCCGCTCCACACTTTGCCATTCATGCGACCACCTTTCTTTCGCGCAGGGCCGCAATGTCCTGCGACGAGTAACGCAGCTCGGCCAGCACCTCGTCGGTGTCATCGCCCACCTTGGGCGCGGAGCGCCGGATGGTACCGGGCGTGCCAAGCAACTTGGGTACGATGCCCGGGACCTCCACCACGTTGCCATCGCGCGTTTCCTGTTGCAGGATCATGTCGCGGGCCCGAAAATGGGGGTCTTCCGCAATGTCCCGCGCGGTGTAGACGCGTCCCACGGGAACCTTTGCTTCGCCCAATATAGCCAGTACCTCCGCCACAGTGCGCGTCTGCGTCCAGGCCTCGATGGCGCGATCCAGTTCGTCCACGCGCCGCACGCGTCCGGCGTTATCCGAAAGTGCGGAGTCGTTGGCAAGATCCGTGCGTTCAATGGCCAGCATCAGGCGCTTGAAGATGCTGTCGCCGTTGCCCGCGACCAGCACCACGCCATCGACGCAGCGGTAGGCATTGGACGGCGCAATCCCCGGAAGGGCCGATCCCGCCGGCGCGCGCACCACGCCGAAAGCGCTGTACTCGGGAATCAGGCTTTCCATCACGTTGAACACGGCCTCATGCAAGGCCACGTCAATCACCTGGCCTTTACCACCGTTCACCTTGCGGTGATAGAGCGCAGTCAGCGCCCCGATAGTGCCGTGCAGCGCAGCAAGCGTGTCGCCGATGGAGATGCCGCAGCGCACCGGCACCCGGCCGGACTCGCCGGTGAGGTGGCGCAGACCGCCCATCGCCTCGCCGATCGAGCCGAAGCCCGGCAGGTCGCGGTAGGGCCCGGTCTGTCCATAGCCGGAGATGCGCACCATCACCAGCCCCGGATTGTCCCGGGCGAGCTCTTCGTAGGAC
>JANOAP010000214.1:0-3413 GCA_031411175.1 Rhodoferax sp.
AGTGATGGCATCAAGCTGGCGCTCAAGGCGCTGTCGCGCGCTTAAATAGCCTTATTGAGCACTTCGGACTGCACGGCCATTGATGGGCTGCACGGGTCGCGAGTTATTGGGAAATAGCTGCGAAAAAAGCTTGATCTGATCCCGGCCAATGGCCACGGGCGTCTTGAGCACCATCCACAGCACGCCTTCCGAGCAGGGCGGCGTGGTCAATGACCCCATGAACTGGTAATAACGCTGGTCGGTTGGCAGAAGCTCGTTCATGTCAATCAGACTGGCGGGCATGCGCACGCGGTCACCCGAATCCAGCGGCATGTAGGTCCAGACTTTGTTGATCAGCGCGTTGGCCGCTCCGGGGTCCAGCAGCACCGCCACCACGGCAAACTGGCCCTCGGCGTTTTTATGCACCAGGTGCGCCACCATGGCAGACGCCTTGTAATTGATGCGCTCCTCAGAGGGGTGATGGAAATGGAATTGCAGCAGTTTGTATTCCGAACCGCGCACGGTGATGTAGTTGTCACCATTCAAATCGACCTGAATGGTGTACCCGTTATTCACCACCGTGCCGCTGCTGGGTTGGTAGTTGAATTTCAGGGGCTCGGCCGGGCCTTGAAGCGTGGCTGATTCTTCAATGTTGATGGGCGACTGGCGCTTGCCAATGGCGCACACATTGAAATCAGGTTTCATGCTGCCCCAGGCCTGCGGCCCTGTGGCGCCTTCGTAGCTCCAGTGCGCCTCGCCCCCGCCGCGGCCGTCAGGAGTTGCTGAGGCATTGGCAGGCGCATCGTGACCCGCCAGTGCGGCAGCGCGAGCCCGGATGTAAGCGCGACTGGCTTGCGGATTGGCGATGCGGCCCGGCACAGCGGGCTCCGCATGATTCGCAGCGGCGACCGGACGCATGGCCACCGCAGGAACAGCGGGCGTTGGGCCCTGCCCCGCAACTGCCATTTTGGCTTCGCCGGGCGCAGGAGGCTTCGCCGCCGTCGGCAGGGTGATGAATTTCTTTTCCTTGCCGTTGATCACCAGGGTCAGATTTTTCTTCTTGGGATCGCCGCCTGCCTCAACAGCCTCCTTCACCTGCTCGCCAATGGCTTTGGCTTCAGAACTCGCCGCAGCGGGTTTTTTGACCGACGCAGCACGGGCCGCAGTCGGCTCGGCTGCCTGGTCTGCAGCGCCAGCATGCCTGGCGTAGCCTACCGTGAACATCACGGCCAAACATATGCCCGCGCTGAAGCCCATCCGGGCCATCTTTGGTTGGAGGGCAAGGCTGGCAGACGCAGACCCATGCCCGGTTGTGTGTGCGTGGTTCATCGAGAGCTCTGGCAGGCGTTGGCCTTGGATTGCGGACATATGTGGGTAGGGTATCGGCACATTTACCCTTCCACTTAAGGGTTCACGCGCCCACCGTGAACCTTGCTTCAGGACCTATGCGTTGAACTTCGCCTTCAGCCATTTGAGCAGTTTGCGCTGATCTGTGGCGGTAGCGCGCCGTACCTGAACCATCAATTTGTTGAGATCAGGACGTTGAAGGGTGATATTGGCCGCGCCTTCGTTGCAAACCGAGCAAATCGCTTTCAGATTGGAAGCTTCATCACTGCCCCCCATACTTTTGTCGATAACGTGACCAATGTGCAGGCGCGTCTTGCGCGTTGGATCATACGGATGCAGCTCACCGGCCACGGCACCACACATCTGGCAATTGAAGCCATTGCGGTCCAGCACGAAAGCACGGGTCTCTTTGGAGATGCCTCGGGCAAACGCGGGTTGGGGTTTTGCCGTTTCAAGCAGATATTCGCCGGGCTTCAATTCGGCCCGGTCGTTGTGGGTGAGGATAAGAAACCCTTCTTCGGTGCGCAATTCCCGAACCCGGCGAGCCCATTCGCTGATGTTGCCCGCGATGGGGCGCAACTCTTCCGACCCCATGACCTTGCCGATATTTGCCAGAAAATGCGCCCGCAATTTCGCACGGGCACCGGTGGCTGTCCGGGGTATACCCGTGGTCACCATGGTGTTTGTTGCCATCAGGCCGCCCGCTTCATCAGCCGTTGCGATGCAGCCTGCTCTATGGCCATTGCAATCTGGGCGCTGACGGCATGCGCCACAGGCGGCGGGAACGCATTGCCCACTTGCCGGTAGCTGGGCGTTTTTTTACCGGCAAACTCCCAATCGTCTGGAAACCCCTGCACCCTCGCGCACATGCGTACCGTAAGCCGTGGCATGCCGACAAAATCTGCGGCGGGCGCTTCGTTCGCCAACCCGCGTCCATCCACGCCCAATGCCGCCCAGGCGGTGCGTGATCGCGTGGGGCCCAGGTCGGGGCCTCCGTGTTTCTTGCTGCCACCGACCAGGGTTGGGGCAATGGCGTTGGCCTCATCCCGCCATTGATCTGCACCGCGCCAGCCATTGGTCTTCATCAAATCGTGCAGCAGTGTGCCGACCGTCGGTGCCAGTTTGAGTGCGGGCGCAGGCCAGCGAAAATAAGCTGCGATTTCATCGCGAACAGCAACGCAGACAACTCTGGGACGCAATTGGCTGACCCCGAAGTCGGCCGCGTTGAAGAGGTGCCAGTCCGACCAATAGCCCATGGATTTCAATTGCCTGGAAATATTTTTCCGGTAGTCTACAAACATGGCGTCCATCAAGCCGCGCACGTTTTCAAGCATGACAGCCTGAGGGCGGGTTTCGTCCACAACCCTGATAGCCTGGGGAAACATGTCGCGCTCGTCATTGGCACCCAATTGTTTGCCTGCTTTGGAGAATGGTGGGCAGGGCACCCCACCCGCGACCAGATCGACACCGCGATACGGGCGGGCGTCAAACTGGGTCAAGTCGCCTTCGATGACATTCCATTGCGGGCGGTTCAAGCGCAGGGTGCTGCATGCGGCGGCATCAATCTCCACCAGCGCTTCGTGCTCAAATCCGGAGCGCTCCAACCCCAGGGCTTGCCCGCCGGCACCGGCGCATAGTTCGAGTGAGTTCATGGGTGTATCTGGCGATTTTTTGGGTAAATTCGGAGCTGTATATTTTTACAGTTATATTATCAGGACTTTTACAGAGTCCTACAAGTTTGCGCCGGGCAAGTCACTGTATGGCAAAGACCACCAGCAAGCACTGAAAACGTGAGCATCCAGACCGACGATTTCGCCTCCGCTCCTGCGCCCAAGCGCATGATGTCGGCCGTGCCTTCCTCGCCCAACGAGGAGGCGATTGAGCGTGCGTTGCGGCCCAAGCTGCTGGACGACTACGTGGGCCAAGCCAAGATTCGCGAGCAGCTTGAGATTTTCATCAGCGCGGCCAAGATGCGCGACGAGGCATTGGACCACGTGCTGCTGTTCGGCCCGCCGGGCCTGGGCAAGACCACGCTCTCTCACATCATTGCGCACGAACTGGGGGTCAATCTGCGCCAGACCAGCGGC
>JANOAP010000215.1:0-15896 GCA_031411175.1 Rhodoferax sp.
AAGTGGGTTCAAGCCTTTTCTGGCTGGCGTGAACGAGGCCTACAAAGACCACGACCGCGATTTGGATGAGAAAACCCGCAGTCTTCAGCTTACGTCGATCGAGTTGACGCACACCAACAACCGCATTCTTAACGAGCTGGCGGGGCGCACGCGCGCCATTGAGTCGCTGCGCGAAACTGCCAACACGCTGATGCAGACTCTGGACAGCGACTTGCCCCCACTGATGGACGATAACCTGGAGTCGCTCTCCAGGCTGATGGCCGACCTCGTCTTGCAGCGGGAGGAGAGCCAGCATGATCTGCAGGCTGCCCTGATCGATCTGGCCAACCAGAAGTTTGCGCTGGATCAGCACGCCATTGTCAGTATCACCAACGTGAACGACGAAATCGTTTACGCCAATGACAAGTTTTGCGAAATCAGCGGCTTTGCGCGCACCGAGCTGATGGGGCAGCGCTACCAGCTGGCTCCCAGTGACCTGCAACCCCGCGCGGTCTTCACTGAGATGGCACAGGTGCTGGCCAACGGCAAAGTGTGGCACGGCGAGCTGCGCACCCGCGCCCGCAGTGGCGGCCTGCACTACGTCAATGCCACCGTGGTACCGCTGCGCGACGAAAGCGGCAAGTCGACGGTGACCATCGCCATTTGCACCGACATCACCGAGCAGAAGCAAATCTCGCAGGAACTGCGCGTTGCCAAGGAAGAGGCCGAGGCGGCCAACCGGTCGAAGTCGGAGTTCCTTGCGAACATGAGCCATGAAATCCGCTCGCCCATGAACGGCGTGATCGGCATGACCGAACTGGCACTCGACACTGACCTGACCCCCCAGCAGCGCGAATACCTGGAGATCGTCAAGTCATCATCCGAGTCGCTGCTCAACGTGGTCAATGACATCCTCGATTTCTCGAAGATCGAGGCAGGAAAGCTGGTGTTTGAACATATTCCCTTCAATCTGCAAAAGGTGATCGACGACACCCTGAAGCCGCTGTCCCTAAGGGCCCAGGAAAAAGGCATCAGGCTGGTCTGTGACCTGGCTGCGGATGTGCCACAGGCATTGCTGGGTGATCCCGGGCGGTTGCGTCAGGTGCTGGTCAACCTGATTGGCAATGCGATCAAGTTCACAGACCGGGGTGATGTGGTCCTGCGCGTGCGCCACCTGGACAGCCGGCGTGCCAATGGCACAGACGGCGGTGTGCATTTCGCTATCAGCGACAGCGGCATCGGCATTCCGGCGACCAAACTCAAGTCAATTTTTGATGCGTTTTCCCAGGAGGACGGCTCCACCACGCGCAAGTACGGCGGTACCGGCCTGGGCCTGACCATCTCCAGCCGGTTGGTGGAGGCACTGGGTGGGCGGATCTGGGTTGAGAGCGAAGTGGGGCAAGGCAGTACCTTCCATTTTTCTGCGCAGTTCGAACTGGACGAATCCGAAACAGCGTTTGAAGAGGGCAGGGGTGTTGCCGGGCCGGGTTTCGGAGCGCCTGCAGCGGCCCAGGCGCTGGATGTCCTGCTGGTGGAAGACAATGCCGTCAACCAGAAGCTGGCGATGACTTTGCTGGCTCAATGGGGTCATCATGTCACGCTGGCGGAAAATGGCCAGTTGGCGCTGGATGTTTTGGCCTTGCGCCGTTTTGACGTGGTGCTGATGGACATGATGATGCCGGTGATGGACGGGCTGGAAGCCACGCGGGCTTACCGCGCCCTTGAAAGAGGCCCGCGAATTCCCATCATTGCCATGACGGCCAACGCGATGCGCGGAGACCGCGAACGATGCCTGGAGGCCGGGATGGACGGCTACATCTCTAAACCGATCAAGACCATCGAGCTGAAAAAGCTGCTGCTTCAGCTCGTGCCTGACCGTGAACCCCGACGGACACCCGCACCTGCTTTTTTTGATTACGCCATGGCGCTGCAAGGTGTGGACCAGGAGGTCATCGGCATCATCGCCGAGCCTTTCATGGAAGAGTGGCCCAGAGACCTGGTCAAGCTGCACAAGGCGCTTGGCGGCGGCGACCTGAAGACCATCCTCCATGTGTCCCATTCACTGAAGGGCACGCTGGCCATGTTCGGCGCGCGGCCCGCCAGCGAATTGGCGTATCAAATGGAGCGCCAGGCCCATCGAGGCGACGCTGACGATATTGCCGAGGCGACCCAGGCGTTGACCCGTGAGGTCAACCAGTTGCTCGCGGCTCTGAAAATTGTCGTTCCTGACCCCACACAAACACTTCTTTGAAGAGCTTTAATGCAGATACCTAAAACGCCATGGCCCACCAGATTCTGATTGTTGACGACACCGAAATCAACCTGATCCTGTTTTCTGCGCTGGTCAAAAAATTGGGCAACTGCGAAGATCACACTTTTTCCAATCCGCTCGAAGCGCTGGACTGGGCGCAAACCCATAGCGCCGATCTGGTGGTGGTGGATTACATGATGCCGCAGATTGATGGCCTCGAATTCATCGACCGTTTCCGGCGCATGCAGGGCTGTGAAGAAATTCCTGTTCTCATGGTGACGGCCAATGACCAGAAGGACATCCGCTATGCCGCGCTGGACCGGGGTGCCACCGACTTCCTGACCAAGCCGGTTGACCGGGTCGAATTTCTATCACGCGCCAAAAACATGCTGGCCTTGCAGGACAGCCGTGTCAAACTGGCCGACCGGGCCGCCTGGCTGGCTGAAGAGGTGCGCAAGGCCACACGGGATATTGTGGACCGCGAACGCGAAACGGTGGTGCGGCTGTCAAAAGCGGCGGAATACCGGGACCCGGAGACCGGTGCGCACATTTTGCGCATGGCTCACTACTCGGAATTGATTGCAGGCGCCTTGGGATTGCCCAAGGCTGATCAGGAGTTGTTGCTTGAAGCCGCACCCATGCACGACATCGGTAAAGTGGGAATTGCCGACCATATTTTGCTGAAACCCGGCAGACTGGATGCGGCCGAGTTCGAAATCATGAAGCAGCATGCCCGCATAGGCTTTGAAATACTGCGGGGAAGTTCATCGCAGGTGCTTCAAACCGGCGCGCTGATCGCCCATTCGCACCACGAAAAATTTGATGGCACCGGTTACCCTAACGGACTGAAGGGGGAAGAGATTCCCCTGTTCAGCCGGATCGTTGCGGTGGCCGATGTGTTTGATGCGCTGACCTCGGAGCGACCCTACAAGAAAGCCTGGGATCTTGACCGGGCGGCGCAACACATCAAGGCGAACTCGGGGTCCCATTTCGATCCCCGGTGCGTGGACGTTTTCTTCCAGAACTGGGACGCCGTGCTGACCATCCGCGAACGCTTTCGCGACGACGGCTGATCATTGCCCGGCACTCTGGCAGGATGAAATTACTACCGAATTTATAGCTACCAGAGCACGCCCCGCAAGGGCTATTGCCTGATTTACCTCAGAACCAACACCGGAATGTGCGAGTGCGTGAGTACGTGCTGCGTCTCGCTGCCCAGCAGCAGGCGCTTGATCCCTTTGCGACCGTGAGAGGCCATCACGATCAGGTCGCATTTGTGTTTTTTGGCCGCAAGCACAATGGCCTCGGCGACGAGATCTGACTTGGCAATGACCGCCTTGACGCCGACCCCTTTGGAAGCCGCCAGCTTCTTGACCGCGTCCACAATGGCCTGCCCGTGTTCCGACCACTGCGCTTCGACCCGCGCCACTTCAGTGGCCTCCATGGCCATGCCGCCCTCGAAGTAGCTCATCGGGTAGCGTGGAACGACCTTGAGTGCCACGAGCTCGGCACCACACAGTTGCGCCAGGCTGATGGCAGTCATGACGGCTTTTCTCGACAGGGTTGATCCATCAGTGGCTACTAGAATTTTCTGGTACATGGTGAAGTCCTTTTGAGGTTTGGAGCCTGTAGGTTAGGTCTGGATGCATGGCGGGACCTTGATGTATGTCAAAGAAACGGGTCATGCTTGCGGCTAATCTGGGCGGTCATGCCAACCGCTCTGAATCTTGCCACGCCGTTTGATCCCGTTGAAGCGTTGGACGACCCGAATGAGTGGGCAGCATTCAGTCGCCCGGCAAGTGAACACGCAGCCTGCTGGGATTCGAGTCTGTTGATAGCGGGCATGCATTGCGCCGCCTGCTCGGTCGCGATTGAAGAGGCCTTGACAGCGATGCCAGGCGTGGTCCGGGCCGAGGTGAGCGCGGGAAGTCACCGGGCACGCATCGTCTGGAACCCTTCGCAGGTTGTGCCCTCGGCCCTGATGGGCGTGATTCGCAAGGCGGGTTATCGCGCCGTGCCGGCCAACGATGTGTTTGCCCGTGAACGACGCCTGGCCGAAACCCGCAAGGCACTTTGGCGCTGGCTGGTGGCGGGCCTGTGCATGATGCAGGTCATGATGTATGCGTACCCCGCGTACGTCGCTGCACCGGGTGACCTGACTGCCGAAATGGAGCATTTGCTGCGCTGGGCTTCCTGGGTGCTGACTCTGCCGGTCATCCTGTTCTCGTGTGGCCCCTTTTTCTTGGCCGCGTGCAAGGATGTGCTGCACCGGCGCATCAGCATGGACCTGCCGGTGGCGCTGGGCATGGGGATCACCTTTGCGGTCAGCACGGCGGGCACGTTTGATCCTGCCGGCATCTTTGGGCGCGAGGTGTACTTTGACTCGCTCACCATGTTCGTTTTCTTCCTGCTGACGGGCCGCTGGCTGGAGTTGCGGCTGCGGGACCAAACGGCGGGTGCGCTTGAAGCCGTGATGAACCGGTTGCCTGGCACGGTAGAGCGTCAGAACGCTGCGGGGGGCGATTTCGAGCGGATCGCCGTGCGCCGATTGGTGCCTGGCGATGTTATCCGGGTGCTGCCGGGGGAAGCCTTCCCTGTTGATGGTGTGGTGCTGCACGGCACGGCCATGGCCGATGAATCACTGTTGACGGGCGAGTCGAGACCGGTCACGCGCGGTACCGGTGATGAGGTGGTGGCAGGCAGCCACAACCTATCCAGCGCCGTCACGGTGCGCGTGGTGCGGGTTGGTGAAACCACCCGCTTTGCCGGGATTGTGGCCCTGATGGAAGAAGCCTCAACGGCCAAGCCACACCTGGCCCAGGTGGCCGACCGGGTCGCAAAACCGTTTTTACTGCTGGTGTTATTGGCAGCGGCCGGCGCCTGTGCATTCTGGTGGACGCGCAACCCGGAGCATGCGCTGATGGTGGCGGTATCAGTGCTGATCGTGACTTGCCCCTGCGCCTTGTCGCTTGCAACGCCGGCCGCCATGCTGGCGTCGGCGGGAGCGCTGGCACGCCAGGGGGTGCTGGTACGCCGTCTGCAGGGCCTTGAAGCCCTGAGCCTGATTGACACCGTGGTGTTTGACAAGACCGGTACGCTCACTGGCGAGGCCATGAAGCTGGTGGACATTCACGTGCGTGACGGAGCAGACGCCTTCGGAGCGTTGGCCATGGGTGCTTCGCTGGCCCGACAGTCGCTGCATCCGCTGTCACAGGCCTTGGTGCAGGCGCTGCTTCAGGCCACAGCACAGCGCGGCATAGTGGTGCAGTGGAGCGCGTTGCACGTGCAGGAGACGCCGGGGCAGGGCCTGGCGGGTCTGGTACAGAGTGCCGATGCCCAGGTACCCATCCATTTGCGTTTGGGTTCAGCCAGCTTTTGCGGGGTACAGGGGGAATCCACGCTGGTTCGGCAGGTGCATCTGAGCGATGAGACGGGCTGGCTTGCCAGCTTTGACTTGCAGGAAGAACTGCGTCCTGACGCACGCGCCGCGATTGCCGCGCTGAAGGCAGAAGGTATTGATGTACACCTGCTCTCCGGTGACAGCGCTGCTGCCGTCGCGCGCGTGGCAGCGCAGCTCGGCATTCGCCAGGCATGCGGCGGCTGTGCACCTCAAGACAAACTGGATGTTCTGCGCGGCTTGCAACAGCAGGGGCACCGGGTGGCCATGGTGGGTGACGGCCTCAATGACGGACCCGTGATTGCCGGTGCGGATGTGTCCTTTGCGTTTGGCAAGGCCGTGCCCGTTGCGCAGGCGCGAGCAGACTTCGTGGTGTTGGGCGATCAATTGACCCGCATCGTGAGTGCCGTGACGCAGGCCCGCAAGACCATGGCTGTGGTCCACCAGAACCTGGCGTGGGCGGTGCTCTACAACACCGCCTGCATACCGCTGGCCGTGATGGGTTTTCTGCCCGCCTGGCTGGCCGGTCTTGGCATGGCGGCAAGCTCGTTGCTGGTGGTGATGAATGCACTGAGGTTGTCCGCCGGTGTGTTGTCTTCAAGGAGCGTCTGATGGAAATTCTTTATCTGCTGATTCCCCTGTCAGTCATCCTGGTGTTTTTTATTCTGGGCGGACTTTGGTGGGCCGTGAATCGGGGCCAGTTTGAAGATATTGAGTCGCAGGGTGAGCGGATTCTTGAGGATTCTTGAGCTTTCATGCCATCAGTTGACATGCATCAAATCGGTCACGCGCTTGCCGTAGGAAACTTGATCAAGACCAATTGACAAGAGGTGAACATGATTTTTCCAAACGCGCAGGCCACGGTTTACAACGACAAGGTTGTACGGCAGTTTGCCATCATGACCGTCGTGTGGGGCGTGGTGGGCATGCTGGTCGGCGTGATCATTGCAGCGCAACTGACCTGGCCTGAACTCAATCTGGGCATACCCTGGCTCAGCTATGGCCGGTTGCGGCCCTTGCACACCAATGCTGTGATTTTTGCGTTTGGCGGATGTGGTCTGTTTGCCTCGGCCTACTATGTCGTGCAGCGAACCTGCCATGTGCGACTGTTTGGCGACAAGCTCGCCGCCTTCACGTTTTGGGGCTGGCAAGTGGTCATTCTGGCAGCCGCCATTTCTTTGCCATTGGGCTACACCCAGGGCAAGGAATATGCTGAACTGGAATGGCCGATTGACATCCTGATCACGCTGGTGTGGGTCTCATTCGCCGTCGTGTTTTTTGGAACCGTGGGCACCCGCAAGGTCCGCCACATTTATGTAGCCAACTGGTTTTTCGGGGCCTTCATCATCGCCGTGGCGTTGCTGCATCTGGTCAACAGCGCTGCGATCCCCGCCGGTTACATGAAATCCTACTCAGCCTATGCCGGCGTGCAGGACGCGATGGTGCAGTGGTGGTACGGGCACAACGCGGTCGGCTTCTTCCTCACCGCGGGCTTCCTGGGCATGATGTACTACTTCATTCCCAAGCAGGCTGAGCGGCCGGTCTATTCGTACCGCCTGTCCATCGTGCACTTTTGGGCGCTGATCTTCACCTACATGTGGGCGGGTCCGCACCACCTGCACTACACCGCTCTGCCAGACTGGACCCAATCAGTCGGCATGGTCTTTTCCCTGATCCTGTTGGCACCCAGCTGGGGCGGCATGATCAACGGCATCATGACCCTGTCGGGTGCCTGGCACAAGCTGCGTGACGACCCCATTTTGCGTTTCCTGATTGTGTCGCTCTCGTTTTATGGCATGTCCACCTTTGAGGGGCCGATGATGTCGATCAAGACGGTCAACGCACTGTCCCACTACACCGACTGGACGGTGGGCCACGTGCACTCGGGCGCTTTGGGCTGGGTGGGTCTGGTAACCATGGGTTCGATGTATTACCTGATTCCCCGCCTGTTTGGCCAGAAGCAGATGTACAGCGTCAAGGCGATCGAGATCCATTTCTGGGCAGCGACGATTGGCATCGTGATCTACATCGCGGCGATGTGGATCGCTGGCGTGATGCAGGGACTGATGTGGCGCGCAATCAATCCCGACGGCACGCTGACCTACACCTTCGTCGAGTCTGTCAAGGCTACTTTCCCGTTCTACGTGCTTCGGCTGCTGGGAGGCGTGATCTACCTGGCAGGCATGCTGGTCATGCTTTGGAACGTGCTCAAGACGGCAACCAGCGGTCGCTCTGTCAATGTGACCATCCCCGCTGCAGCGGCCGTAGCCCACGCCTGAGAAGGAAAAATAGCATGGCAAACAACAATGCGGGCGGCAGACTGTCGCACGAGAAAATAGAAACCAGCAACTTCCTGATGATCGTATTGATCCTGGTGGTATTGCTGGTGGGTGGTCTGGTGGAAATCGTTCCGCTGTTTTTCCAGAAATCCACCACGGAGCCGGTGAAAGGCATCCAGCCATACACCGCATTGCAGCTCGCCGGGCGCGATATCTACACCCGCGAAGGCTGCTACAACTGCCACTCGCAGATGATCCGCCCGTTTCGCGCCGAGACGCTGCGCTATGGTCACTATTCGGTTGCGGGCGAGTTTGTGTATGACCATCCCTTCCAGTGGGGCAGCAAGCGCACCGGGCCAGACTTGCACCGCGTGGGCGGCAAGTACAGCGACCAGTGGCATCGCGACCACCTGAACAATCCACGGGATCTGGTGCCGGAGTCCAATATGCCGACCTATCCCTGGCTGCTCAAGGATTTGGTGGATGCTGCCTCCATGCCCGCGCACATGAAGGCACTGCGCACCGTGGGTGTGCCTTATACGGACGAACAGATTGCGAAGGCTGTCGAGGAGGTCACGGGCAAGACCGAGGTTGAAGCCGTGATTGCCTACCTCCAGGTCCTGGGAATTCACGTCAAGTAAGCGGGAGACATCACATGGACCTGGACATCAACACCCTCCGTTCCGCAGCCACGGTGGTCAGCTTTGTCACATTCATCGGCATCGTCGTTTGGGCCTGGTCCCATCGCAATGCTGCTGATTTTGAGCAAGCCGCCAATCTGCCCTTTGAGCAAGACGGGCTCAAATCTGAAAGAGAACAATGAGCGACTTCACAAACAGTATCTGGTCTCCGTTGATCGCGGCAATCACCTTGGTCAGCATTCTGGCGTGTCTATTGCTGTTGTGGTTTTCCGGCAAGGCGCATGCGATGACTGCGAGCGACAACACCACGGGCCACGTGTGGGATGGTGATCTGCGCGAGATGAACAACCCTTTGCCACGCTGGTGGGTGTGGTTGTTTGTGATCACCGTTGTTTTCTCACTGGCCTATCTGGCTCTGTACCCGGGGCTGGGCTCGTACGTCGGCAAGCTGGGCTGGACCTCCATCGGGCAGCACCAGACCGAGGTTGACAAAGGCAATGCCGAGGTAGCACCGCTCTACGCCCGGTTTTCTGCAATGCCCCCTGAGGAGGTTGCAAAAAATGCCCCGGCTATGGCCATGGGCGAGCGGTTGTTCATGAACAACTGTGCGCAATGCCATGGTTCGGATGCACGAGGCAGCAAGGGCTTCCCCAACCTGACAGACGGTGACTGGCTGCACGGTGGCGCGCCATCAACCATCAAAGAGACTTTGACCAAGGGCCGCACGGGCAACATGCCGCCCATGGCGGCGGCAGTGGGCACCGCCGAGGATGTCAAGAACGTCGCGCAGTATGTGCTGAGCCTGTCAGGCAGTCCGCATGATTCACTGCAGGCGTCTCTTGGCAAAGCGAAGTTTGGTGTATGTGCCGCTTGTCATGGCAATGATGGCAAGGGCAACCAGGCATTGGGTGCTCCCAACCTTACGGACGACATCTGGTTGCATGGCTATGGTGAGGTTGCGATCATTGCGATGATCAATGGCGGCAAAGTCAACCAGATGCCCGCTCAGGCTGACAAGCTGACCGAGGCACAGATTCATGTGCTGGCATCTTATGTGTGGGGCCTGTCCAACCCGTCTGGTGTGCTTGCCCGATAGGGTGAAATGTACCGTTGCCGCTCGATGCACAGTGAGGTTTGCGTTTGAATAGCGAAGACGCACCCGCACGCCAGGTGATCCCCATCGTGGCGCAGCAGCCGGATGGGGCGTTGATTGCCCTGTACGCGTCGCACGAGAAAATTTACCCGCGCAGCGTTTCAGGTTTTTTTTCACGCTGGCGTTGGGCCACGGTTTTTCTGACCCAATTGGTCTTCTATGGCATGCCCTGGCTGGAATGGGGGCAGCGCCAGGCCATCTTGTTTGATCTGGGGTCGCGTCGCTTTTATATCTTCGGATTGGTACTGTACCCACAGGACTTTATTTACCTGACCGGAGTCCTGGTCATTTCCGCGCTGTCCCTGTTCCTATTCACGGCGGTAGCAGGGCGGCTGTGGTGTGGCTATGCTTGCCCGCAAACGGTTTACACAGAGATCTTTCTCTGGATAGAAAAAAGGATCGAAGGCGATCGCTCGGCCCGCATGCGGCGGGATGCCCGGCCGCTGTCCGTCGGCAAGTTCGGGCGCAAATTGGCGAAACACGCCGCATGGCTTGCGGTTGCGCTGTGGACTGGGTTTACCTTTGTGGGCTATTTCACGCCCATCAAGGAACTGGGTGCCGAAGTCATTTATATGAACATGGGGTCGTGGGAAGTTTTCTGGACCCTGTTCTACGGTTTTGCAACCTATGGCAACGCTGGGTTCATGCGTGAGCAGGTATGCAAGCACATGTGCCCCTACGCCCGCTTCCAGAGCGCAATGTTTGACCAGGACACACTCATCGTCACCTATGACGAAGAGCGCGGTGAGCCGCGTGGTGCCCGCTCGCGCAAGGCAGATCCCGCTGCGTTGAGCCTGGGTGCCTGTGTGGACTGCAGCCTGTGCGTCCAGGTGTGCCCCACGGGTATCGATATTCGCAAGGGCTTGCAGTATGAGTGCATTGGTTGCGGTGCCTGTGCCGACGTCTGCGACACGGTGATGGACAAAATGGGCTACGCAAGGGGACTGGTCCGGTACACCACCCAGAATGCCCTGAAGCTGCATTGGAGCAGGTCGCAGACGCTGCGCCATGTGCTGCGACCCCGTGTGCTGATTTACACCTCGATTCTGGGTGTGATTGTGATCACCATGCTGGTCAGCCTGGCGCTGCGCACACCCTTCAAGGTGGACGTGGTGCGGGATCGGGGCGTGATGGCTCGCGTTGTGGCGGGCGGAATGACCGAGAACGTGTACCGTCTGCAGATCATGAATGCCACCGAGTCAGCCCAGCGCTACAAACTGGGCGTGGCAGGGATGCCCGGCCTGCGCATCAATTCGGAAGATGTGATTTTGGTGGAATCCACCGGGTCGCGCTGGGTTGCGGTCAGGTTGCGTGCGCCGTTTCAGGCGGCGGCACCCGGCGCACACCCCATTCATTTCGACATCAGTGCTGAAGGTACCCAGGACCATTTGACTGAAAAGTCGGTGTTTGTCATCCCCCGATAAGGAGCTCTTATGTCTGTTTTGCCCAATGATTCCAGTGGCCCGTGGTGGAAATTTGGTCACGTCTGGCTGGTGGTGTCCGGACCGGCCATCGTGGTGGTGGCCAGTTTCATCACACTGTATCTGGCCGTCACGCGGCCTGATCCCGTGGTGTCAGAAGACTATTACCAAAAGGGGATTGACATCAACAAAACCCTGAAAACCCCTGCTGCAAGTCTGGCCCCGGCGCAGCAGGCCCGCAACCACGCGGCAACCGGCGTGGTGGTCAAGCCTGCGCCGATGGAGGGCCGCTGAATGGTTCACGCTTTATCGCGAAGGAGTGACTGATGCTGAAGCAGAGGCTGATGTGGATTTTGTGGCCTGCATTTCTTCTGGCCGATGTGGCGGAAATTCTGGTTTTTGCCATGGTGGACCCGCATGACCTACACTGGTTTGGCCACGCGCTCAACCTGCCAAGGCAGGCGGTCTACACACTGGGTTTTTTTGCGTTCTGGGCCATTACGGCGGCCTCCAGCACGTTGACTGTCCTGCTGGCCATGTCTCCTGTGGAAGTCAATCGGCAAACAGACGGTGCCAGTGAGGCTGACCGCGTTAGCGGCAATTCTGGGCGTTGACGATAAGTTTGAGGCTGTCAGTCCGCAAAATACGCACGTGGCGTTGCCTGACTTCAACAATGCCTTCTTCAACGAACTTTGAAAATGTCCGGCTGACCGTTTCGAGTTTGAGGCCCAGGTAGCTGCCAATTTCCTCACGGGTCATCCGCAGGACCAACTCGGACTGCGAGAAACCCCGGGCGTGCAAACGCTGCACCAGGTTGAGCAAGAAAGCAGCGAGGCGTTCCTCTGCCCGCATGCTGCCCAGCAACAACATGACGCCGTGCTCCCGAACGATTTCCCGGCTCATGATTTTGTGCACATGGCGTTGCAGCGCATTGACTTCACGTGACAACTCCTCAATGCGATCAAAGGGCATGACACAGACTTCGGCGTCTTCCAGCGCGATGGCATCGCAAGTGTGACGGTCGTTCACGATGCCGTCCAGCCCAATCACCTCACCAGCCATCTGAAAACCTGTGACCTGGTCGCGCCCGTCTTCTGAGGCGACTGATGTCTTGAAGAATCCGGTCCGGATGGCATACAGCGACGTGAACGGGTCTCCGTTGCGAAACAACGGCTCACCCCGTTTGATCTTGCGGCGCGCCGCCACGACGTCTTCAATGCGGTCAAGCTCCTGTGCCGTCAGCCCCAGGGGCATGCACAACTCGCGAAGATTGCATTCAGAACAGGCCACCTTGATCGTGTGCGGTGTCATCGGTACCGGCTTGATGTCAATCTTGTGCTGTCCATTTGGCAAGGATGAACAGGCAGTTGCGGGGAGGGCTAGGTCAAACATGGATTGCTCCTGATATGTGTCAATTGTGCGCCCCCCAACTTCTATTGAATTTGATGCAGATCAAGAAGTTTTTCCTCAGTATCGGCATAGTGCTCACTTGGACAAGGAATACCCATGGCGATTGCGACTCAAGAGCCCCTTTCAGCAGAAATGTTGCAAAAATTTGACGTTGCCGGACCTCATTGATGCAAGCATCCTTGGCGATCACCGCACTTTTGATGGGCTTGGCTGGCGGGCCGCATTGCATCGCCATGTGCGGCGTCGCTTGTGCCGGCATAGGGCAGGCGGCTGGCCCGCGTCGGCAAAGTGCGATGTGGAGTTTTCAGGCAGGCAGGGTTCTGGGGTATTCAGTGCTTGGGGCTCTGGCTGCCGTGTCGATGCAGGGCCTGGGCTGGCTGACAACGCAGTCTGCCGCATTGCGACCCGTCTGGACACTTTTTCATGTGGCCGCCCTGGTGCTGGGGCTCTTGCTGCTCTGCCGGGCACACCAACCGGTGTGGTTTGAAGCGGTCGGCAAGGTAATCTGGGTCCGGATGCGGTTGCTGGCGGCGCGATGGGGCCGCGGCGCGCCTTTGGTCATCGGCACGTTCTGGGCGTTTCTGCCGTGCGGCCTGCTGTATTCGGCTTTGCTGGTGGCGACGCTCACGGGAAACGCGCTGCAGGGCGCCGCTGTCATGGCTTTGTTCGCTTTGGGCAGCAGCGTGTCGATGATGGCCGGGCCCTGGCTGTGGCTCCAACTGGCCGGGCATGGGCATCGTCGTGGCCATGGTCAGTGGGGGGTGCGTTTGGCCGGTCTGGCGCTCGCCGCCAGCTCATTCTGGGCGCTCTGGATGGGTTTTGTGCATGATGCCGCGCCGTGGTGTGCCGTGCCCTGAAAGGCTATTATGGGGGCGCGGTTTGGCCCTATACATTTTCAGGATGATCCCCCATGAGAGCAGCGTTGCCCCACAATGAAACCGACCGGTTGGTTGCCTTGCGGGCGTTTGATGTACTTGACTCTGGCAACGAATCGACATTCGATGACATTGCCCGGCTGGCTGCCTACATTTGCGATATGCCAATTGCCTTGATCTCGCTGGTTGACAGCGAGCGTCAATGGTTCAAGTCAAAGGTAGGGCTTGAATTTAGCCAGACCTCCCGTGACCAGTCGCTGTGCTCCCACGCGATCCTGTCGCCGGATGTGGTCATGGAAATATCGGACGCGTCGCGTGATCAGCGGTTTGCCGAATTTCCCATGATCAATTCAGAGCCGAACATCCGCTTCTACGCCGGTGCTCCGATCGTCACACCGGCCGGGTATGCCATGGGAACAGTGTGTGTGATGGATCGCGTACCCCGTGAGCTGGAGCCCGCCATGCGGGAGGCCCTGCAAATGCTGTCAAGGCAGGTCGTTGCCCTTCTTGACATGCGCCGTGCCATGGCAGGCCTGCGCAAGACCACAGACGACCTGCTCGACCGGCAGATGCAGCTTGAGCGCTACCAGCAACGGCTGGAACAGATGAACCAGGTACTGGTGGCGCAAACCACGCTTGATCCGCTGACGGGTGTCGAGAACCGGCGTGCTTTTGACCACATCATGAATGAGCAGTCGTCACGAACGGAGCGCTCCCACTCGCCGTTGGCATTGGCCATCATCGACATGGATAACTTCAAAGTGGTCAATGACGACCTGGGCCACGTGGTGGGTGACCAGGCATTGCAACAGGTCGCCCGGATTTTGCAGGCCCATGCGCGCACCTATGACCATGTAACCCGCTACGGCGGCGATGAGTTTGCCCTGATACTGCCGGACACACCGATCGATGCCGCCATGGTGGTCGCCCAGCGCGTGCGCAAAGCGGTCCACGATTTCACCTGGCCGCACAAACCGCTCACGATCAGCGTGGGGGTCGCCACGACGTCAACGGAGCAGGGCAGCATGAACATTGTGGAGCGTGCCGACCGGGCGCTTTACCAGGCTAAACGTAACGGCCGCAATTGCGTCGTCCATGTGGCAGAGAATGGCTGAGCAAAAAGCGGAGCCCACAACGACATGAATACGAAGATAAGCAAGCAAGGGCGGATGACGCTGAAGGCACAGGTCCGCAAGGATCTGGGATAGCTTATGTCTTTGCCCGGTAAAGCTGCACTTGCGATGTGGTGGGACATGGCACCCGAAATCAACTTTGAATTCCAAGACTGGCATTCGCACGAACATTTCCGGGAGCGGCTGGGCATCCCAGGTTTCCGGCGTGCCACGCGCTGGAGCAATGCCAGCGGTGCGCAAGGTGTATTTCAAATGTATGAGCTGGAAGCCTTCGAGATTTTGTCATCCGCGCCCTATTTGGCCAGCCTGAATGCGCCCACACCCTGGTCAACCAAGATGATGCCGCACCATCGAAACATGGTGCGAAGCCAGTGCAGGGTGCTGGAGTCTTCTGGCGGCAGCGTTGCGCGCCATGCGCTGACCATCAGACTCTCGCCTCGGGCGGGAGAAGACGGGCCACTGCGTGCTTCATTAAAGGATGTTGCCGGACATCTGGTGGACCGACCAGGCTGCGTCGGTGCGCACTTGCTGCGGCACGAAGCGCCGGCTATTCCCCAAACAACCGAACAGAAAATCCGTGGCGGCGACCGGGTCGCAGACTGGGTGTTCCTGGTCATCGGCTATGACCTGCAAGTGCTCAAAAAACTGAGTGACACCGGACTCGGCGCAGACGCATTGGAAACCATCGGTGCGCAGCCCGGTTCGTTCAGGGAAATCTACACCTTGTCATTCTCTGCCACGCCCGCGGAGATTGCGTGACTGACGATCACTCACCATGTGTGCATGTGTGTCTGCACGCGTTTGATTTTCAGTAAGGATGGGTATGAATATTACTGAATCAAACCACCAGCACGGGCGGCATCGCCTATCCGTCGCCCCCATGATGGACTGGACGGATCACCATTGTCGGTATTTTCACCGCCTGCTGTCCCGTCACGCCTTGCTCTACACCGAAATGGTCACCACCGGCGCACTGGTCCACGGCGATGTGCCGCGCCATTTGCGCTACAACGTGGAAGAGCACCCGGTGGCGCTCCAACTGGGCGGCAGCGAGCCCGGCGACCTGGCCCACTGCGCCAGATTGGGCGAAGACTGGGGCTACGACGAGATCAATCTGAACTGTGGCTGCCCGTCAGAGCGCGTGCAGCGCGGGGCCTTTGGTGCCTGCCTGATGGCCGAGCCGCAGTTGGTGGCCGACTGCGTGAAAGCCATGGTGGACGTGGTGAGCGTGCCCGTTACGGTCAAGCACCGCATTGGCATCGACAAAACAGAGAGCTATGAATTTGTGCGCGATTTTGTGGGCACCGTCAGCGAGGCCGGTTGCAGCACCTTCCTCGTCCATGCCCGCAACGCCTGG
>JANOAP010000216.1:0-12045 GCA_031411175.1 Rhodoferax sp.
GCGCCTGCTGCGCAACGTTCTGGACGCCGGTGCCGACCGCATCAGTCTGGCCGACACCGTGGGTTATGCCGACCCGGCCATGGTGCAAAACCTCTTTGCGCTGGCCCTGCCGATTGCGGGTAGCAAACTTAACTGCGGCCACTTCCATGACACCCGTGGCATGGGCGTGGCCAATGTGTATGCCGCGCTCCAGATGGGCGTGACGCGTTTTGATGCCTGCCTGGCCGGCATTGGCGGCTGCCCGCACGCGCCGGGTGCCAGCGGCAATGTGGCCACGGAAGACCTGGCCTACATGTTTGCCAGCATGGGCATAGACACCGGAATCGACTTTGACGCGCTGATGCTGCTGCGCAAGAAGATGGCGCATTGGCTGGAGGGCGAAGCCCTGCACGGCACGCTGTGGCGCGCGGGGCTGCCCAAGACCATGAGGGAGATAGCATGAGCTTGGACGCACCGACGCAAAAGCCTCTTCCACTCACGGGTCTGCGGGTCGTTGAATTCACTCACATGGTGATGGGCCCCACCTGTGGCATGGTGCTGGCTGACATGGGTGCCGAAGTGATCAAGGTGGAGCCCATTGAGGGTGACCGTACGCGACACCTGCTGGGCTCTGGCGCCGGCTTCTTCCCCATGTTTAACCGCAACAAAAAAAGCATAGCCATTGATCTGCACACGTCGGAGGGTGCAGAGGTCGCGCGCCGCCTGGCCGCAAGCGCCGATGTGGTGGCCGAGAACTTCAAGCCCGGCACGATGAAGAAATACGGTCTGGACTATGCGTCGCTGTCAAAGGTGAACGAGCGCCTCATTTATGTGAGCCACAAGGGCTTTCTGCCCGGCCCCTACGAGCACCGTGTCGCGCTGGATGAGGTGGTGCAGATGATGGGCGGCCTGGCCTACATGACGGGGCGACCGGGCGACCCCCTGCGGGCGGGCACCAGCGTGAACGACATCATGGGCGGCATGTTTGGTGCCATTGGTGCCTTGGGCGCCTTGATCCAGCGTGGCATCACCGGCAAGGGCCAGGAAGTGCAGAGCGCCTTGTTTGAGAACAACGTCTTTCTGGTGGGCCAGCACATGCTGCAGTACGCCATCACGGGTGTGCCGGCGGCCCCGATGCCCGACCGGATCTCGGCCTGGGCCGTGTATGACGTGTTCACAGTGAAGGACGGCGAGCAGATTTTTCTGTCAGCCGTCAGTGACGCCCAGTGGGGCACGTTTTGCGATGCCCTCGGGTTTGACGATCTGAAAGCCGACCCGCGTTATGCCACCAACAACGAACGTGTGACGCTGCGGCCCAGCTTGCTACCTGTGTTGCGTGAGCGTCTGGCGGGCCATTCGGCATCCGGCCTTGCCGCCTTGTTTGAAAGAGTGGGATTGCCCTTCGCACCGATCCGCAGGCCCGAAGAACTGTTTGACGACCCCCACCTGCGCGCCACCGGCGGGCTGGTTGACATCACCCTGCCCGACGGCGAGCGAGCGGGCCAGACGGCGGCCACGACGCTGTTCCCGTTCACCATGAATGGTCAGCGCCTGGGCGTGCGCTTGCAGCCGCCAAAAATGGGCGAACATTCAGTGCAAGTTCTGGCTGCCTTGGGCTACAGTGACGCCGAGGTGCAAGCCCTGCGCGACTGCCACGCGGTGGCTTGATTTCTCAGCCCGCCCGATCTGATCACCCATAAAAAACAGGAGACCCCAGACATGACAAATTTGATTTGCAGCGCCCCGTTCAACGATGGTGCAATGCCCCGACGCAAGGCGCTTGGTGGCATGGTGGCCGCAGCCGTGGCGGCAGCCCAGCCAGGCTTTGCGCTGGCACAGGCTGACAAACCCGTGCGCTTTATCCTGCCGGTGGCCACCGGCTCGGGTGTGGACACCATCACGCGGGCGACCAGCATGGCTATATCCAAAGCCCTGGGGCATCCGGTGGTCATCGAAAATCAGGCCGGTGCGGGGGGCATTGTGGGCACTTCGGCCTTGGTGAAGTCGGTGCCAGACGGCTATACGCTGAGCGTGGTCTCAAACAACCACGTGATCTACCCCAGCGTGTACAAGTCGTTGCCGTTTGACCCCATCAACGACATCACGCCCATCACCGTGATGGGCACTACGCCCCTGGTGCTGGTGGTCAACCCGGCCAAGGTGGCCGCGACCAACTCGAAAGAACTGGTCGCACTGCTGAAGGCCCGGCCGGGGGCCTACAACTATGCATCCAGCGGCAATGGCACCATCCTGCATCTGGCTGCAGAAATGTTCATGGATGAGGCGGGCGTGTCGGCTAAACACATCCCCTACAAAGGCGTTGGCCCCATGATCACGGACCTGATCGGCGGCCAGGTCGAGATTGGCGTGCTGGCGCTGCCGTCCATCCAGGCGCATTTGAAGAGCGGTGCCCTGCGCGCCATTGGCACCGCAGCACCGCAACGGCTGGCCGCTGCGCCCGAGATTCCCACCTTTGTAGAGCAGGGCCTGCCCAACTACATCATGGAGGGCTGGTTTGCCGTGGTCGGCCCGGCCAAATTGCCAGCCGCAGAAGTCAAGCGGGTTCACGACGCTTTCGCGGCGGCGTTCGCAACCCAGGATGTGAAAGACACCATGGCGAAGCAGGGCAACACGATCTCGATGACGTCGCCTGATGCGGCAGCCGCGTTTTTCCGCTCTGAAATGCTGAAGTACGGCAAGCTGGTCAAGAAGGCGGGCGTTGAGTTGCAGTAGGTTACCTTGAGTCTGACTTTGAATTGCTATTGATTCAGTAGCTAGTAAAGCTTATTCCACGGGGTCTATAGGCCAGTTTATCTTTCAATTTTTCCGCCAATGCGCTTCAGGGCGCCTCCATGCCCCTGGCTTTGAGCACAGTGGCTGCCCCGGCGCCGGCCAGCATGTCGAGCAGAGCGCGCGCAGCGCCCGCGTCGGTTGCGGTAGCCGACACGCTGCCGGTGTACACCGTGTAGTTCTGGATTTCGGCGGGTATCGGCCCCACCAGCGTGGCACCCGGCACGGCCAGGATTTCGCTGATCTGGTGGATGGCAATGTCAGCCTGGCCATTGACCACCCGCTCAGCCACCAGACCACCGGGCACCAGCACGGCTTTGGCCTTGATGCGGTCGGCCATGCCCCACTTCTCGAACAACTGCGACAGGTAAATGCCGCTGGAGCCACCGGCTACCGGGTCAATGTAGGCCACGGCACGCGCTGACAGCAGGGCATTCTGGAATGCGCTGACCGAGCTGATGTCAGGCGCAGGCGCGCCATTTTTGACCGCCACGCCGATGGCCACACGGGCAAGTGGCCGGGCCGAGCCGTCTACCAGCTTGCCATCTTTGGTGAGCTGCTGGGCCGCTGCCGGTGGAAGCACCGTCAAGTCAAACGCCTCACCCGCAGCAATGCGCTTTTGCAAGGCACCCGCTGTGTCGTTCTCAATCTTGAGGATATGTCCGGTCTGCTTTTCAAAATCTGCCTGCATGGCGAGCAGCACGGGTTTGTAGGCACCTGCTGTGAGCACCTTGATATCGGCGGCAGTGGCGGTGCCTATGGTGAGCGATAAAAACAGTAAAAGTGAAAGTGGACGGACAGGTTTCATGGATGAAGGCTCCTTGTAACGAAGAGTATCCCGCCAATCGAAAGCCATGGTTTTTAAGGGGGCTGGAAGGCGCTGTGAGCCCTTCGCGTCACACCGGTGACCCTCTTCCCCTGTCGGAAGCTGCACACTCAATGCTCCTGCTCCCGGCAGTGTGAAGATTCTGACCCCATGAAATCCCTCTCAGCCCTTCGCCCCTCAGCCACCATTCTGCTGGGAGTTGCCCTTATGCTCAGCCTCGCCATGGGCTTGCGCCAAAGCCTGGGGCTGTTTGTGCAGCCGGCAGTGAAAGACCTGGCGATCAGCGTGGCCGACTTCACGCTGGCCATTGCGGTGCAAAACCTGATGTGGGGCTTCATGCAGCCGTTTGCCGGTGCGCTGGCCACGCGCGTCGGGTTTCGGCCCGTCATGCTGGGCGGTGCGGTACTTTATGTGCTGGGCATGCTGGTGCTGGCCACAGCCACGGGTTTCATGGGCGTGCTGATCGGGGCCGGTGTGCTGATTGGTATTGCGCTGGCTTGCTGTGGGTCCAGCATGGCGATGGCCGTGGCGTCCCGGCCTGTGCCCGCCGCCCAGCGCAGCATGGTGCTGGGCATGGTGTCAGCAGTTGGCTCGCTGGGGGCACTGGTGTCGGCACCCATTGGCCAGTCGTTGTCCATGGGGTTTGGCTGGAGAACCGGGTTGGCAGGCTTCGTGGTGATCGCCCTGGTGGTTGTGCCCTGTGCCTGGCTGGCGGGCCGCGTTGACAAGGCACCCCTGCCACCCAGCCCCCTCAAGCAGGCCGGTTCTGCGCGCGAGGCGCTGGGGCTGGCGTTGGGAAATTTCCCTTTCATGGTGATGGCCACGGCCTACTTTGTGTGTGGTCTGCAACTGGTTTTCCTGACCACGCATTTGCCGTCGTACCTTGACCTGTGCGGGCTGGACCCGATGCTGGGCGCGCAGGCGCTGGCCATGATTGGTGCGTTCAATGTGCTGGGCAGCCTGTTCTTTGGCTGGGCTGGCGGTCGCTGGTCCAAGGGCATGCTGCTGGGGCTCATCTACATCATGCGTTCACTGGTGCTGGCCTGGTATTTTGGTGACGTGCCGTCGCCTGCTTCAACGCTGGTGTTTGCGGGTCTGATGGGGTTTCTATGGCTGGGCGTCGCACCCCTGATGTCGGGTGCGGTGGCCGAGATTTTTGGCTTGCGCTGGCAGGCCATGATCCAGGGCGTTGCCTTTACCAGCCATCAGCTCGGAAGCTCGCTGGGCGCATTTGGGGGCGGCCTGTTGTTCAGCGCCTATGGCAACTACCAGCTGGCGTGGCAACTCGGTGTGGGCATGGGGCTCGCCGCAGGCATCGTTCAGGTGTTGGTGGGCATGCCCAAATGGGGAAGTCCAGGGCGGCCGCAGGCAGCTGCTTAGGCTTTGCCGAACCCGAACAAACGCCGTGGCGTGTGCCACAGGATCTTTTCGCGGTCAGCGGCGTTGGGCACAGCTTGCGCAAAGAGTTGCAGCAGCGCCCCGTAGTCCAGCCGGTCGGGGGCTTTCAGAAACGGCCAGTCAGACGCCCAGATGCAATGGTCAGGCCCAAAGGCATCCAGCAGGGCGCTGACATACGGTCTGGCATCTGCAAACGGAAATGCCTGCGCCGAGAATTTGGAAAACCCCGACAGTTTGACGGTGGCGCGCTGGCCATCTGCCATGCCCAGTACGGCCGTGAAACCCTTGCCACCGAGCCCCGCGGCTGAATCCGGGCGTCCGCAGTGGTCAATCAGGATGCGGGCACCACAGGCGCGCAGCATAGGCGCGAGGGTGTGCATTTGTTCGCCATCGACCTGCACTTGCACGAACAGGTCCAACGCGGCCAGTCGGGCCAGCAGGGGCGGGATGCTGCGGTAATGGTCAAGCCCGTGCAACGAGAAATTGAAGGCGATACCCACAACACCTTGCGCCTTGAGCTCCTGCAGCCGGTCTGAGCCTTCGTCATTTGGCACCACCGCAATGCCCTTGAAACGGCCCCGGCCCCGCGCGATGGCGTCGAGCATGCAGCGGTTGTCGGTGCCATAGCCTGAGTTGGGGCCGACCAGCAAGGCGTGCCGAACTCCATAGGCGTCCAACACCTGGGCGAAGTAGTCGGCAGAGCCGGTCTCTTGCCCGGGAGGGCGGTAGGCCACGTCAGCCGCGTACGGGAACCTCTTCGGGTCCAGGATGTGGCAATGGCTGTCCACCTTGGGGGTGGTGTAGATCGAAGTGTCCAAACTGGTCCGGCCCTGGCTTGGGCGATTTAGAGCGTGGCTTCCACCCTGCGGCGCAGTTCGGGCGTGACCTCCGGCATCACCCCAAACCAGGCATGGAACGCGGGCCGGGCCTGGTTGAGGAGCATGCCCAGGCCATTGACGGTAGCGTTGCCGCGTTGGCGCGCTGCGGCCAGCAAAGGGGTTTCCAGCGGCACGTAAATCACGTCAGACACCAGGGCGTGCGCGGGCAGGGCGGCCAGGTTCAGGTCCAGCGCCTCCTGGCCGTGCATGCCCTGGCTCGTGGTGTTCACCAGCAGGGCAACGTCGGTCAGCGCGGTATGGCGCTCCTGCCAGTGATAGGCCTTGATCGGGCCACCGAATTCTTTGGCGAGTGCATCGGCCTTTTCGAACGTGCGGTTAATCAGGCGGATCTCTTTGGCGCCCCGGTCGGCCAGGCTCAGCACCACGGCGCGCGCGGCACCGCCTGCGCCCAGCACGGTGACTGGCCCGGCGTCGGCACGCCAGTCGGGCTTGGCATCCAGCAGGCTCTGGATGTAGCCGAAGCCATCGTTGTTAAACCCCTTGAGTGAACCGTCTTTCTGGACCACGATGGTGTTCATGGCACCCATGCGCCGGGCCATAGGGTCTACCTCGTGCACCAGCGCCATCGCATCCACCTTGTGCGGAATAGTGATGTTGCAGCCCCTGAAGCCCAACGCGGCCAGGCCGGGCACGGCGACGTCCAGCGTGCCAGGTGCCACGGGCAGCAGCACATAGGCACCGTTCAGGCCGTGTTTCTCGATCCAGTAGTTGTGGATTTTGGGCGAACGCGAATGCGCCACGGGCCAGCCCATGACACCTGCCAGGCCAAATGTCTGCTCACTCATATTTCGGTTCACTCATTTCTAAAAAATTCTTATTTCTTGTTCACAGGTGGCAAGATGGCGCTGATGACCTGCTTGCCGTTTTCTACCTTGGTCATGTAGCTTTCGCGGTCCAGGTCACCATTGGCGTCAAAGCTCACGTCCATCAAAATGCCGGGGTGGTCTTTTACCGCCAGCGAAATGCCTTTCATAGCGACGGCGAAGGCCTTGGGGTCAAACTTGCCAACCTTCTCGGTCACCGCCTTCACGATGTACATGCCGCTGTAGCCTTTGAGGCCGTTGTGGTCAGACTTGGATTTGTACTCGGCCTGAAATGCATCGCTGAATTTCTTGATGAGCGGCTGGGGCGCATCGGCTGTCAGGCCCACGTGGGCAATGGCACCGTTGGCGGCGTCGCCGGCCAGTTCAACCACTTTCTGGCTGGTGAGCGTGGTCTCGCCAATGATGGGCTTGGTGTAGCCCTGCTTGCGCAATTCGCGCAGGGCGCGTGCAGACTCTTCCTCATTGCTGTAGACAAAGACGGCATCACTGCCCGAGCCCTTGGCCTTGAGTACGGCGGAGCTGAAGTCCAGTTGACCCGCATCAGTGGAGATGGTGTTGGGTACCTTGATGCCACGCGCTTCCAGCTCTTTCTTGATCATGTCCAGGCCGCCCTTGCCGAAATCGTTGTTGACATAGATCACGTCAACCGACTTGGCCTTGAGCGTGTCATTGATGTAGTTGGCCACCTTGGGCATGGCGGTCGTCTGCGTGAATGACGTGCGGAAAACGTAAGGGTTGCCTTGCTGGGTGATCGCGGCTGCCTCGCCGCCCGTGAAATTGGGAATCTCGGCGCGCCGTGTCTCGGCCATGCTGACCATGATGGAGCCGGAGAACACGGGGCCCATCACGATATAGGCATTCTGGTCAATGGCCTTTTGGGCCAATGCTTTGGCCACGCCGGGGTTGGACTGCGTGTCCATGGCCAGGTAGTTGATCTTGCGGCCCAGAATGCCGCCCGCCGCGTTGATTTCCTTCACGGCGAGTTTGATGCCGTTGTCAAAATTGCTGCCGGATGTGGCACCTGTGCCGCTGAGCTCTACCAGCCCAAAAATCGGCACGGTCTGCTGCGCGCTGGCCAGGGTAGCGGCTGCGAACACGGCGCCGCCCAGTATGGATTTGATTTTGAACGTTGTTTTCATGGTGTCTCCTGTTGTGGATGAAAGCGGGAAGATAGTGTATCGGTGCAGGGTCAGTCGGCCTTGACCCGGCCCGACTGGATGACCGGCTTCCAGCGGGCGATTTCACGCACGATGAGCTGGCCGTACGCCTCGGGTGTGGTGGGTGTGGCAATGGCCCCCTCGTTGGTCAGGCGGGATTTCAGCTCGGGTGAATTGAGCGACAGGTTGATCTGCGCATTGAGTTTGTTGACGATCTCGCGCGGCGTGCCTGCGGGGGCCACCACCCCATACCACTGGTCCGCTTCAAAATCCTTGTAGCCGCTGTCCGCCACCGGCGGGTAGTCGGGCAGGGCCTCCAGCCGTTTGGGGCTGGACACGGCCAGTGCCCGCAACTGCCCCGACTTGATGAACGGCAGCACGGCGGGCGCGCCTGTAAAGAGCACCTGGATTTGTCCGCCCACCAGGTCAGTCACGGCGGGTGCGGTGCCCTTGTAGGGAATATGCAGGAGCGACGTGCCGGTTTGCAGCTTGAAGTATTCGGTCGCCAGATTGGCTGCGCTGCCGTTGCCACCCGAGCCGTAGTTGAGCTGCCCGGGGCGCGACTTGGCCAGCGCCACCAGCTCTTTCACCGTGGTCGCCTTGACGCTGGGGTGGACCACCAGCACATTGGGCACACGTGCCACCCAGGCCACAGGCGCAAAGCTTTTGACCGGGTCGTAGGGCAGGGCAGGGTACAGCGAGGGGTTGACGGCCAGGGTGCCGATGTGTCCCATCAGCAGCGTGTAGCCGTCGGCCGCAGATTTGGCCACTTTGTCTGCACCAATGGAGCCACCCGCGCCGGGCACGTTCTCGATCACCACAGGCTGGCCCCAGGCCTTGGTCAGCTCAATGCCAATGGCTCGCGCCAATATGTCTGTAGAGCCACCCGGTGTGAAGGGCACCACCATGCGGATAGGTTTGTTGGGGTAGGCGGCACCGGGTGCCTGTGCCACTGCCTGAGTCAAAAATACCAAGCCAAAAAGGCCAACAGCCCATGTGGATAGGCTTCTGGTAGCTATAGGTTTCATAGTAATTTGAGGTTTGGGAGAATCAAAAATGCCTGCTGTCTTTTGCATGGCGAAGTATCGGAAGGCGTTGCACAGGGTGCAATGCCATAGCCACACTAGGAGATATGTAGAAATGCAATATCGATGGATTGAACGCTTGGGGCTGGTGTTATGGGCCAATCGCCGCTGCCACCACCGCACGCACCAACGCCAGCGCCTTCTTGTGGGTTTCTGTGGTGGGCCGGCGCGATGACCAGACCAGTTCCAGCCGGCTCTGGATGCGCGGTGTGTGGATGTTGCGCACCAGGAAGGGCGCCACATTGTCGAAGTTGCTTAGCGTGTAGCGGGGCAGCACGGCATGGCCCAGGCCTTCCTTGACGAGGTTGAGGATGGCGTTCAGGCCATCGACCTCCAGCGTGATGCTGGGCCTGCGGCCAATGCCCATCATCTCGCCCTCAATCAGGATGCGAAAGGCATTGGGTCGGCTGGGCAGGATGAGCTGCATATCGGCCACTTCCAGCAGCGACACCTTGGCGGTCTTTTTGCTGCTGGATTTGGCAGCCGACTTGTTGTCAGCGTTGGGGTTGGGCGAGATTAGCACCAGCTCTTCTTCGTGGAGCATGGCCATTTCAAGGTCGGGCGACTTGTCGGGGTTGTAAAGCACAGCCATGTCAAGGTTGCCCACGCGCAGGCCTTCGTACATCAGCACGGAAAAGCCCTCGGTCAGGGTCAGCTGCGCATGTGGCAATTCCTTGCGAAACGCATGGGTCAAGGGCACGGTGATGAGCTTGGACAGGCTGGGCGGCAGGCCGATGGAGACCTTGCCGGCCAGTGTGCCGCGTGCCGTGCCCAGTTCCTCACGTGCCAGGGCCACCTGGTGCAAGATGCCGCGCCCATGTTCCAGCAGCAGCTTGCCCGCGTCTGTTGGCGTGGCACCCCTCCCGTTGCGGGTGAGCAGGTTTTGCCGCAACTCGACTTCCAGCAGACGGATCTGGCGGCTCAGGGCGGGTTGCGCAATGTCCAGCGCAATCGAGGCGCGCGTAAAACTGCCCAACTCGGCCACACGAACAAAATACTCCAGCTGTTTCAAATCCATGAACTCAGTCTATTTGCATAGCATTGCAAAAGATATAAGTGTTTGTTCTAACTGCTAGCGGCCCAGGCGGCTTCCTGAGTGGCTGCGATCAGCGCAGAATTCAACAGTGCGAAAAGCTGCCCCCACCCAATCTTTGCCGACATGAACACCACCCCACTTTTGCTGCTGCCCGGCCTGATGTGCAATGAAGCCTTCTGGGCGCCGCTGCTGCAGGCCCTTCCGCAAGGCATAAATGCAAGGGTGGTGGACTACGGCGATTCAGACACGATCACTGCCATGGCGCAGGGCGCGCTGGCCAATGCGCCGCCAAGGTTCGCATTGGCGGGGCACTCCATGGGCGGGCGGGTCGCTCTGGAGGTGGTGCGCCTGGCACCAGAGCGCGTCAGCCGACTCATTTTGATGGACACTGGCTATTTGGCTCTGGCGGGCGGCGAGGCGGGGGCCAAAGAGCGGGCCGGGCGCATGGCCTTGCTGGACGTGGCCCGGCGCGACGGCGTGCGCGCCATGTGCACCGAGTGGGTCAAGGGCATGGTGCATCCCGCGCGGCTGGGCGATGCGGCTTTGATCAACCCCATTCTTGAGATGTTTTCAAACAAGGACGCTGATCGCTTTGCACGTCAGCTCAGCGCATTGCTCACCCGGCCCGATGCCAGCCCGGTCTTGGCAAGCCTCACCCTGCCCACGATGCTGATGTGTGGCCGGCAAGACAGCTGGGCCAGCGTTGCACAGCATGAAGCCATGCAGAAGCTGGCACCCCATGCCGTCTTGAGCGTGATTGAGGACGCGGGGCACATGGTGCTCATGGAGCAGCCCGACACCACGGCGCGGGCCATCCTGAATTTTCTGGCGTAGCCGTCACACCTTTTAGCCTGCGTCCGTTGAAGTTACCCAAATACAAACAGTAATCCTTTTTTCTTCAATACCTTCATGACAACTGACATCAAAGGCATTTCCTCCATGGCGACCCGCCAGGTGCTGGCTGAGCTGGTTGATGGGTATCTACAGCGCTCCAGTTGCCGCATCGCCATCGAATCGGTGGGCGGTGTCGACGCGGCCAAGCGCGTGCAGGCGGGCGAGGCGTTTGACGTCGTGGTTCTGGCGTCTGATGCCATCGACAAACTGATAGCCGCTGGCCACATCCAGGCGGGTTCCAAGGTGGACCTGGTCCGCTCGGGTGTGGCTGTGGCGGTGCGGGCCGGTGCACCCCAGCCCGACATCGCTACGGAAGACGCGGTGCGCCAGGCCGTGCTGTCCGCGCGCAGCATCAGCTACTCGACCGGCCCCAGCGGTGTTGCGCTGGCAAAGCTCTTTGAGCGCTGGGGTATTGCCGAAGACATCAAGGGCCGCCTTGTGCAGGCCCCGCCTGGCGTGCCCGTGGGCACGCTGGTGGCGCGAGGCGAGGTTGAGCTGGGTTTTCAGCAACTCAGCGAAATGCTCAACCTTGAGGGCATCACCGTGGTCGGCCCATTGCCACCTGCCACCCAGATCATCACCACTTTTTCGGCCGGGGTGGGCGCAGGCACCCATCAGGCCGATGCGGTGCGCGCCATGCTGGACTACATGAACTCAACTGATGCCGTAGCTGTAAAGCGGGGTCAGGGTATGGACCCGGCCTGTTGATGATGGCTCACCCCCAGGCTGCGCTTCGCTGCGCCACCCCCCTTGCAGGGGGCGACACCAATGGCCCGCCAAAGCCGTTTCCACGGTGTCCCTGGAACAGGCCGATTCAGTGAATTGAAATTGTGCGTTAACACGAACTAAAGGAGAATCCCATGAGCCAAACCAACCCCATCATCATCGACTGCCACGGCCACTACACCACGGCCCCCAAAGCGCTGGAGAACTGGCGCAACCAGCAAATCGCCGGCATCAAAGATCCGGCCATGATGCCCAAGGTGGCTGACTTGAAAATCAGCGACGACGAGCTGCGCGAAACCATTATTCAAAACCAGCTCAAGCTGATGAACGAGCGGGGCTCAGACCTCACCGTCTTCAGCCCGCGCGCCAGCTTCATGGCGCACCACATTGGCGACTTCAATGTGTCCAGCACCTGGGCGGCGATTTGCAAT
>JANOAP010000217.1:0-1535 GCA_031411175.1 Rhodoferax sp.
GCCCTGTGGTTCGCTACAGCCAACCCGTTCCTGGCTCAAATCGCCCGCGCTGTTGCCGCCGCTGCTGCTAAGTAATTCCTGGCTGCAAACCCCGCACTAGGAGACTTATTGTGAGCATTAATGGAACACTGGTGGCGCAAGCCATCGTCTTCGCATTGCTTGTGTTGTTCACGATGAAGTTCGTGTGGCCGCCCATCGCGGCTGCACTGGACGAACGTGCTGGCAAGATTGCCGACGGACTGGCTGCGGCTGACAAAGCCAAATCCGAGCTGTCATCTGCCAACAAGCGTGTCGAAGATGAACTGACGAAGTCGCGCACCGAAACCGCAGCCCGCCTGGCAGACGCCGAGCGCCGTGGTCAGGCAATCGTGGAAGAGGCCAAGGCCAAAGCCACCGATGAAGCGAACAAGATCATTGCCGCCGCCAAGGCGGAAGCAGATCAACAAACGATCAAGGCACGTGAGGTTCTGCGTGAGCAGGTCGCCGCACTGGCAGTCAAGGGCGCCGAGCAGATTCTCCGCAAGGAAGTCAATGCCGGTGTTCATGCTGATTTGTTGAACCGTCTGAAAACCGAGCTGTAAGCGCTGACCATGGCTGAAATTGCAACCATTGCCCGCCCTTACGCCGAAGCGCTGTACAAGGCCGTCAAGGCCAGTGCCACGTCGGATGCGCAAGCTGCTTCTGTCTGGGTTGATGAACTGGCGGCGATTGCGGGTAATCCGCAGTTGCTGGCATTTTCTGACAACCCCAAGGTGACTTCCGCACAAGTGCTGGATGTCATCCGTGGGGTGGCTAAAACCGCGCTGCCTGACATGGCTATCAATTTCCTGCGCACCGTGATTGAAAACGGTCGCCTGAACGCCTTGCCGGAAATCGCAGTGCAGTTTCGCGCCCTGAAAAATGCCCAGAGCGGGTCGTCGGATGCGGTGGTTTACAGCGCCTTTCCGATTGATGCCGCAGCCCTGGCAGACGTGGCTACATCGCTTGAAAAACGCTTTGGGCGCAAGCTCAATGTATCGGTGGCCTTGCAGCCCGAGTTGATCGGTGGCATTCGCGTGGTGGTAGGCGATGAGGTGCTCGACACATCTGTCAAGGCCCGTCTGGAACAAATGAAAGTGGCTCTGACCGCTTGAAGCTTGCGCTTCATAAGCCTAGAGTCCCAACACAATTTATTTAGGAAGGATCAGAGTCATGCAACTCAATCCCGCAGAAATTTCTGAACTGATCAAGAGCCGTATTGAAGGCCTGTCAGCCAGCGCCGACATTCGCAACCAGGGCACCGTGGTGTCCGTGACTGACGGCATTTGCCGCATTCATGGCCTGTCTGACGTGATGCAGGGCGAAATGCTTGAATTCCCGGCGGGCAGCGATGGTTTGCCCACCTACGGCCTGGCCCTGAATCTGGAGCGCGACTCGGTCGGTTCCGTGATTTTGGGTGAGTACGAACACATCTCCGAAGGCGACATCGTCAAATGCACGGGTCGTATTCTGGAAGTGCCGGTCGGACCCGAGTTGCTTGGCCGCGTTGTGAACGC
>JANOAP010000218.1:0-3950 GCA_031411175.1 Rhodoferax sp.
ACCATCCCAAGCGGGGCAAGTACCTCACCGTTGGCAATCCCATCAAGATGTCTGACAGCTCTACTGAAGTAACCCGCTCTCCGTTATTGGGCGAGCACACAGACGAAGTGCTGACGCAGCTGGGTTACGCCCCCGACTACATCGCGCAGCTTCGGGCTGAGCGCGTGATTTAAAGGAATCCATGAACCATCCCGTCATTCCGATTGCAGTGCAGTCAGTTTCCCGAGAACGCAAACGCCAGGCACCCAAGGGTCGCCGTGTCGATGCAGGTGCGCTGGCCGTTGTGCAGCGGCTGCTGGGATCGGAGTCACGGCGTGCAGACCTGCTCATTGAGCATCTGCACAAATTGCAGGACCAGTTCGGACACCTCTCTGCAGCCCATCTGGCGGCCTTGGCGCAAGAGATGCGCTTGTCGCAGACCGAGGTGTATGAGGTAGCCACCTTCTACCATCACTTCGATGTGGTCAAGGAAGGCGGGGCGGCTCCCGCAGCGTTGACGGTGCGGGTGTGCGATGGTTTGTCGTGCGAGATGGCAGGGGCGCGCGACCTGCTGTCAAAACTTCCCGACCTGCTGGGACGGGATGTTCGCGTGATAGCCGCCCCATGCATTGGCCGCTGCGAGCAGGCCCCGGCCGCCGTGGTGGGCCAGAACCCGGTGCCTAACGCCAGTGTTGAAGCCGTTGTGGCCACTGTCGCGGCAAAGGCAATTCAGCATGTGCCCGTGGGGTTCATCGACCTGGCAACCTATCAAGGTCAAGGCGGCTATGCGCTGCTGAAAACCTGCCTGTCTGGAAGCCGTGACGTTGAGGATGTCCTCAAGACCATGGAAGACTCGGGTTTGCGCGGTTTGGGTGGTGCTGGTTTCCCATCGGGGCGCAAATGGCGCATCGTGCGTGCCGAAAAAGGCCCGCGCCTGATGGCGGTGAATATTGACGAAGGCGAGCCGGGCACTTTCAAGGACCGCTATTACCTGGAGCGTGATCCGCACCGTTTTCTGGAAGGCATGCTGATTGCTGCCTGGGCCGCTGGCATCGAAAAAATTTACGTCTACCTGCGCGACGAATACCACGGCTGCCGTCACATGCTGGAAGCCGAATTGGCCAAACTGCGGCTTGACCCGGTCATGAAGGGCCTGCCCGAGATTGAATTGCGTCGCGGTGCTGGTGCCTACATCTGCGGCGAAGAGTCCGCGATGATCGAATCAATCGAGGGCAAGCGCGGCATGCCGCGTCTGCGCCCGCCCTATGTCGCGCAGGTGGGTCTGTTTGGTCGCCCCACGCTCGAACATAACTTTGAAACCTTGTATTGGGTGCGCGAGATCCTTGAAAAAGGCGGCGGCTGGTTTACCTCGCACGGACGCAATGGCCGCAAGGGTCTGCGGTCGTTCTCGGTGTCGGGCCGCGTGAAAAACCCCGGTGTCAAGCTGGCACCGGCTGGAATCACCATTCAGGAATTGATCGACGAGTATTGCGGTGGCATGCTGGACGGGCAAACGTTCTATGCCTATCTGCCCGGCGGTGCATCAGGTGGCATCTTGCCCGCAGCCATGAACAACATTCCGCTGGACTTCGACACCCTGCAACCCTATGGCTGTTTCATCGGCTCTGCGGCTGTGATGGTGCTGTCTGATCGGGACACTGCCACGGCAGCGGCACGCAATATGACCCGTTTTTTCCAGCACGAGTCATGCGGACAGTGCACGCCGTGCCGCGTAGGTACGGCCAAGGCCTCGCATTTGCTTGCCCAGCCGAAATGGGATCTCGCCCTGTTGGCAGACTTGTCACAGGTGATGCGTGACGCATCCATCTGCGGCTTGGGCCAGGCTGCGCCCAACCCCATGGACTGCGTTGTCAAATACTTCCCGCAGGAGCTTGCATGAACGCGATTAGCCGCCAGGAACGTGCCGAGCTGGATGTGCCTACCCTGAGCTTCAGCCTCAACGGGCGAGATGTCACGTGCCGGTCCACTGAAACCATTTTGCAGGTGGCCATGCGTGAAGGGCTGGAGATTCCTCACCTTTGCTACAAGGATGGCCTTGAGGCTGTAGGCAACTGCCGTTCCTGCATGGTTGAGATCAATGGCGAACGTGTGCTGGCCCCCTCGTGCTGCCGCACGCCCACCGCAGGCATGAAGGTCACCACCGACAGCGAGCGGGCTGTGGCATCGCAAAAACTGGTGCTGGAACTGCTGCTGTCTGACATGCCCGAAACAGCCTACACCCGCAACAACGAAGTGGACCAGTGGGCTGCAAAAGTCGGCGTTGGCAAGCCCCGCTTTGAAGCCCGTGCACCCACGCAGCAAGACTTGTCGCACCCGGCTATTGCCGTGAACCTGGATGCCTGTATTCAGTGCACGCGTTGCCTGCGTGCCTGCCGTGATGAGCAGGTGAACGACGTAATCGGCCTGGCCTTCCGTGGTGATGCCGCCAAAATAGTTTTCGACATGGATGACCCCATGGGCGCGTCCACCTGCGTGGCCTGCGGCGAATGTGTGCAGGCCTGCCCCACCGGTGCGCTAATGCCCGCCCGCGAAGCCGCCCTGGTAGTGCCTGACAAGAAGGTCGAATCCGTCTGTCCCTATTGCGGTGTAGGCTGCCAGCTCACCTACAACGTCAAGGACGACAAGATTCTGTTTGTGGAAGGGCGCGATGGGCCTGCCAACCACGGACGGCTGTGCGTCAAGGGCCGCTATGGTTTTGACTATGCCCACCAGCCCCATCGCCTGACCAAGCCGCTGATCCGCCGTGCCGATGCACCCAAGACCGGTGACTTCACCATGGACCCCGACCGGGTGATGGACGTGTTCCGTGAAGCCAGTTGGGAAGAAGCGCTGGCCTTCGCCGGCGGCTAGCTCAAGGACATTCGCGACCAGTATGGCAAGAAATCTCTGGCGGGCTTTGGTTCGGCCAAGGGCAGCAATGAAGAAGCCTATTTGTTCCAGAAGCTGGTGCGCACCGGCTTTGGCAGCAACAACGTAGACCACTGCACCCGTCTGTGCCACGCCTCATCAGTGGTGGCCTTGCTGGAAGGTATTGGCTCGGGTGCGGTATCCAACCCGGTGATGGATGTAACCAAAGCATCGGTTGTCATCATCATTGGGGCCAACCCCACGGTGAACCATCCGGTGGCCGCCACCTGGATCAAGAATGCCGTCAAGAATGGAACGCAGCTCATCGTGCTGGACCCGCGCCGGTCTGACCTGACCCGCGTGGCCCACCGCCACCTGCAATTCAAGCCCGACACCGACGTGCCCATGCTCAACGCCATGATGAACGTCATCGTGACCGAAGGCCTTGTCGACCAGGCCTTTATCGACAGCCGCACTATCGGCTACGACGAGTTGCGCAAAAACGTGGAGGGCTATACGCCCGAACTGATGGCCCCCATCTGCGGCATTGACGCCGACACCCTACGCTACGTGGCGAGGCTGTATGCCACGTCCAAAGGGTCGATGATCCTGTGGGGCATGGGTGTGTCGCAACACGTGCACGGCACCGACAACGCCCGTTGCCTGATTGCGCTGGCGCTTATGACCGGCCAGATTGGCCGCCCCGGCACCGGCCTGCACCCCCTGCGTGGCCAGAACAACGTACAGGGCGCGTCTGACGCGGGCCTGATCCCCATGATGCTACCGGACTACCAGCACGTGTCCAACCCCACCGTGCGGGCCAACTTCGAGAAAGCCTGGCAACTCACACCCGGCACGTTGGACGACCAGGTGGGCCTGACGGTGGTTGAGGTGATGCACGCCATCAAAAAAGGCGGCATTCGCGGCATGTACGTGCAGGGTGAAAACCCCGCCATGTCGGACCCGGACGCCAACCACGCCCGCGAAGCGCTGGCCGCACTCGACCATCTGGTGGTGCAGGACATCTTTCTGACCGAAACCGCCTATCTGGCCGACGTGATTCTCCCGGCCAGCGCCTTCCCTGAAAAAGACGGCAGCTTCAC
>JANOAP010000219.1:0-5531 GCA_031411175.1 Rhodoferax sp.
AACCCTTGAAGGCCTTTTTCGTTGGCATTTTTTCTGCCAGAAGGTTCAAGCATGCTTTCCAGACGAGTCGTGATTCAGTCGAGGGCGGCCATTTCGGCCATTGGCTTGGGCTTGTTGATAGCACTTCCGTCCAGTCACGCCCAAAACGCGTTTCCCAACCGGGTCATCAAGCTCATCGTGCCGGTGGCAGCGGGGGGCGGTGCGGACGCTGTTGCGCGCATGGTCACTGAAAAAATGTCACAGTCTCTGGGCACGACCATCATTGTCGAGAACAAGGCTGGCGCATCGGGCTCGATTGCGGCAATTGAGGTGGCCCGCGCCGCGCCGGATGGCTACACGCTCATGGCGTGTTTTGTGGCCACCCACAGCACCAATCCGGCAGTGCTGACAATCAAGTACGACCCGATTGCCGATTTCGCGCCCGTCGGCATGATGGCGCAAACGTCCAACGTGCTGGTGGTGGGTGAGAAGAACAAGGCGAAGAACCTGCAGGAGTTCCTGGCGCAGGCCCGCGCCGCGCCCAAGGGCATGAGTTTTTCATCGGCAGGCAACGGGTCGGCCACGCATCTCATCATGGAATACCTTGAAAATCAGGCCAAGGTTGACCTGGTGCATGCGCCGTACAAAGGTGCTGCGCCTGCGATGCAGGACTTGCTGGGTGGCCAGGTGGACGCCATGTTCCCCAGCTTGACGACCGCGCTGCCGCACATCAAATCAGGCAAGCTGCGGGCCTTGGCCGTGGCCTCGACCCGACGCGACCCGGTGATGCCCGAGGTGGCCACTGTGGCCGAGCAGGGGTTTCCCGGCTTCAGTGCCATCCAGTGGTGGGGCATGTGTGCACCGGCCAAAACGCCTGAGCCAGTGGTCGCACGGTTGAACAAGGCGCTCAACGAGGCCCTGGCGCTGCCTGACATCAGGGCACGCCTTCATGACATGGCAGCAGAGCCCACTCCGCTGACACCCGGCCAGTTTGAGAGCTTCCTCAAGTCCGAGGTGACCAAGTGGACGCAGCTGGTGCGTGACACCAAATTGCAGATTGAGTAGCGGTAGTTAAGGGGGGTTGCGCCTACCGCTGGTGGCCTTCGCACAATGTGCTGATGACGTTGCCGAAGGCCCGGCCATCATCGGCGAGTCGGTCGCTGGCACGGGCTGACAAAAAAGCCAGCCCTATCATTGCGGCATGTGCTCCAACTACAAGCCGGTTACACGCGCTGACAGGTTGCTTCAATTTTTCGGCGTGGTGCGTGAACGCAGTCCGCAAGACCTACAACGCCCGCACCGAAACCGTTGCAAAGCTGCCCAGCTTTCGCGAATCATGGGCAAAAAGCTGGCGCTGCATCATCCCGGCCGAAAGCATTTCTGAACCCAATTGGGGAACAGGCAGCGCCGTGAGGTGGGTCATCCAACAGCCGGCCGCTTACCCCATGGGCATTGCAGGCATTTACCGCCGATGGAAACACCAGGACGGGCGCGAACTGTTCACCTTTGCCATGCTGACTGTGAACGCAGACGGTCACCCCGTCATGGAGGGATTCCACCGGCCCCAAGATGAAAAACGAATGGTCGTGATTCTTGACCCCTCCGACTATGGGCCGTGGCTGTCATGCCCTGTTGATGAAGCCCCATCGTTTTTCAAGCAGTGGACTGGTCCGCTTGAGGCCAGCGCCGCACCATTGCCACCGAGAGTGCCAAAGAGCAGCAGCGCTAGGACAACGCGCCCGCCAAAAGCCGATGAAGGCGGGCAACTGTTTTAAGTATTCGGGCGAGCATCGACACTGAAACTGTCACCAGGCTGTCACCGCACCCAAAAAGCGAAAACCATCACTATCTTTTGAATAGCGGGCTTTCCTTTTACTTCGTGGCTTACAGTGGCTCCTCGACCTGGGCTCGAACCAGGGACCTACGGATTGACGGCCCCGTACCAGTCACGGCTCTAGACGTACAGGTACACCATTGCGCACCCCAAAGCGACACAAAAAAACCGGCTCAAAAGCCGGTCGTTTGTAGCTGCCTGAATCTCAAGCTGCGAGCGCAAACCCATCGTCGCTTGCCAATGGTTGCACTTCTTTAAGCACCTTCTTAAGTAAGGATTTTTCAGCCATCTTGAGGTCATAGGCCTGTTGCAGGTTCAGCCACGACTGGGCATCGCCGCCAAAGAAGCGGGCTAGGCGCAGGGCGGTTTCAGGCGTGATGCCGCGGTGCCCCCGCACAATTTCGCTAATGCGGGCTGGCGTGACGTTCAAAGCCTTGGAAAGGGCGTGCGCGGTCATGCCCAGAGGGGCCAGGAAGTCCTCTTGCAATATTTCCCCCGGATGGATGGGGCGCATACCGTTCTTCATTTGAAGACTCCTTTCAGTGGTAATCCACAATCTCTACGTTTGCCGGGCCTTTGTCTGTCCACACGAAGCAAACGCGCCATTGCTTGTTGATGCGTATGCTGTGCTGGCCAGCTCGATCCTTTGTCAGCGCCCCCAGATGATTGCCAGGGGGTGAGCCCAGAAACTCCAGCGTTGACGCACTATCGGGCTGCTGCAGCTTGCGTTCCGCGACACTTCGGAAATTCGCAAATCGCTTTGATCGCCCATGAGTGAACAATTCCTCGGTGTCGGCACAGTTGAACGACACAATCATTGGTCGAGTTTATATCGAGTAACGATAAGTCGATGCCCTGATATTTTAGTTCGCAGTCCGAGCGGGCCGTACACATGAAACGTTGCCAAACTTGTCATGAACGTCTTGGTTTTTTTCTCGACGAAAGAATTGAAATCACGAACGTAGTGACGGGTACGTCGCAAAAACTCCCAAGCCCACATTGCGCTGTGGGTACTTTGCGCACCAGAGTAGGGCCGAGAATTTTTCCAATCCAGCCTGACTTGAACGTTTTGTGCCACCGCATGAAGTTCATCCAAGAATGCGGTTTTCAAGTTGGCTTCTTTTTGCGAGATGACTCTACATGATTGCTGCTGGTAGCACCGCGGTAGCAACGGCGAGCCACAAAGAAAAAAAGCCCTTACGCTTGTGGCGTAAGGGCTTGATTTCATTAGAGTTTTTGGCTCCTCGACCTGGGCTCGAACCAGGGACCTACGGATTAACAGTCCGGCGCTCTACCAACTGAGCTATCGAGGAACAAGCCTTAAATTATAGCGTTATTTTGGGGCTCAAAAGCTGGCCTGCATCGCCAGTCGCAAAGTTCTTGAGGCACCGGGGTAAAGGTACACATGGCCGTATTGCGATGGCGATTCCTGCCAATAGCGGTTGTCCAGCAGATTTTCAACACCCAGCGTCCAGGTGGTGGGCGTGTTGCCCATGCGGGTGTCATAGCGCACACCCGCGTCCAGGCGGGTCCAAGAGGGCAAGCTGATAGAACCGTCGGCCAGCACGGCGCGCGGGCCTTCGTGTGACAGACCCGCCTGTAGCTCCATGCCCGGTACCCCACCCACCCGCCAGGCAGCCTGCGCCCGCAACACGTAATCCGGCACATTGGTAGGTCGCTTTCCGTTGGCACCCGGGTTCACCGTGCTGCCCTGGCGTACGGCGTTGATCACCGTGACGCCGCCATTCAGACGCCACGGGCCGCTGTTCCATTGGGTGCTGGCTTCCAGACCGCTGTGCACGGCTTCACCATCATTCTGGCCCAGGCAGGGGGTCAGCCCCAAGTTGTTGCAGTCTTCCAGATTGGTCATGGGGCGCACGATGCGAAAAAGGGCCACTTGCCAGCTCAGCAACGCATTTACCTGTCTGTTTTCACCTTTCATGCCCAGCTCTACCTGCCGCGACTTGAGCGCTGGCAAAGCCACGCCCGCATTGGTGTACTGTGCCGCGCGGTTGGGCACCACCTGGGATTCGACGCCTTCGCCATAGCTGGCGTAGGCCGTCTGGCCACCCCCCAGCGCATAGCTGGCCGCCAGCCAAGGCGTGCTGATGTTGTCGCTGTAGGTGGTGGGGCGTGAGCCGTTGGTGCGCACGCTGTCACGCTGCAGTGAGGTGCTGCGCAGGCCCAGCCAGGTGGTGAAGCGGTCGTTCCAGCGGATGGCGTCTTGTACAGACAACGCAACCGACCGCTCATCGCGATTGGTGTTCTGGCCGGTCAGGCTTGGGTCGGCAGGCACAACCGCCGTACCCGCTACGTTGCCCGTGCCCACATAGTTGTAGGCCTGCATCTGATAGCGGTTGCGCACGGTGCTGGTCTGCAGGCCAAAGCCCAGGTCGTGCGCCACCGTGCCCGTAGTTAGCTTGCCCTTGAGGTTTAGCGACGCGGCTTGCTGGGTGCGCTGCTCGTTTTCGCTACGGTAGTCATACAGGTCGTAAGTGCCGTTGGAACAGTAGCGATCAAAGTTGTTTTCGGCACCGCAGCCAAACCCGTAGGCCAGCCGGTCGTCTGTCTTAAGCTGCTGGCTGCCCACTTGCATGGACCAGCGCCAGTCTTTGTTGATGGCCTGCTCAAAGCGGATGCTGCCCGTGAGCGCATCAAACTCAGACGGCTGCGACCAGGGCTGGTTGTTCAGGTTCAGGCGCGGGTCCACGGGTGCGGGCAGGGTGCTGCCCAGCAGGCTATAGGCCGCCTGGCTGGGTTGCGATTTGTGGCTCCATTCCATTTCAGCCTCCAGCACCGAGTCGTTGCTGATACGCCAATCAGCGGCCAGAGACACCAGGCTGCGCTTGCCATTGAGGTTATTGGTGACCGGGCGCAGTTCCTCCTGCACCACGTTCAGGCGATAGCCAAAGGCCTGGTTTTCGCCAAAACGGCCACCCAGATCCGCACCGGCCAACACGCTGCCGTTGCCGCTGATCTCCAGCCGCACATCCCGCAGGTTTTGTGCGGTAGGCCGCTTGACGACGTAGTTCACCAGACCACCTGGCGCACTGGTTCCGGCCTGGATGCCACTGGTGCCTTTGAGGATTTCAATGCGCTCTTTGTTGTCCAGCGGTATGGCGGTCTCTGCGCTGATGGGCAAGCCCTCGCGCCGGTAGTTGAAACGGTTGTCCAGCACAAAGCCGCGAATACTTAAAAAGTCCCAGTAGCCGGGTGCGTTGTAGGCGTCGCTCACAGACGAGTCAAACCGGGTCAGGTCCGCCAAGCGGCGCGCCCCTGTGGCTTGCAACTGCTCACGGCCGATCACTGTGGCTGATATCGGCACGTCCTTTAGCGGCAGATCGCCAAAGCCGGTGACATCTGCCGGTGGCGACGCCGTGCGCTCGCTAATGACCACAGGTTTGAGCGTGACCACCGGCGGGGCGGTCGTCGTCCCTTGCTGGGACCAAACTGGTGACGCTATTGAAATAATAGCTATCTGAGCCCATGATATAGGGGCTAACGTGGGTTTTAGCTTCCAGTTCTTCTTGAAATTTGCCATAACGCGATTCCTTCAGGCGCTACAGCAGGTCGGCTTGCTGGATCCTTTGACGGCCGGTTGAGGTGCCCTTTTTGAACAGGAGCGCGGCCAGATCCGAAACATGCTTCCCTGCGCGAGGATTACCTCAATCAGGTTCAAAGGGACTTTCTCAGTCGCCACTGCAAGAATCTCTTGCAG
>JANOAP010000220.1:0-4806 GCA_031411175.1 Rhodoferax sp.
CCCCAGCAGCAATAACGCCCCGGCCAGCGCGGCGGCCAGCATCATCAAGGGGAATAACACCCAGGGGCTCCACTCCAGCCCGGTACCGCCATGTTGGCCGCCCACGGCGACGGCAGCCAGTGCACCGGCATACAACTGGCCCTCGGCCCCGATGTTGAACAGCCGCGCCCGAAACGCCACTGCGGCGGCCAGGCCGGTCAGGATCAGTGGGATGGCCCGTGTGAAGGTTTCGCTCAGGGCAAACACAGAACCAAAGCCGCCCTTGAGCAACAGGCCATAGGTTTGCGCCACTGGTGCGCCTGCCCACAGTACCAGCAGGGCACTGATGGCAAGTGTGAACAGCACTGCGCCAATGGGGGCCAGCAACAAGGCGATTTTTGAGGTTTGAGTCCGCTTCTCCAGCCTCATGAGGATATTGCCCCCACGCTTGTCACTTCGTGTACGTCGCTGCCCCCCGAAGGGGCTAATTTTTCTAGGGGCGGCCCGTCGGAAAATTGCACCCCCGCCATCGCCAGCCCAATGGCTTCACGCGTCCAGTCTTCTGCTGGGCGTGCTTCGGTCAGATGCCCGCTGTGCATCACTGCAATGCGGTCACCTAACGTCAACACTTCGTCCAGGTCGTCGGAGATCACCAGCACGGCCGCGCCTGCGTCGCGTGCGGCAATGAGCTGGGCCTGCACGTAGGCCACGGCGCCAATGTCCAGACCCCAGGTGGGCTGGTGCGCAATGATCAGGCGCGGCACTGTGCCAGGTGCCGTGTGGGCATCGCCCTGCACTGGCAATAGCGCCCGCCCCAGAATCAGCTTTTGCATATTGCCGCCGGACAATGATCGGGCTTGTGTCTCTGGTCCGCCACCGCGTACATCAAAGGCCTCCATCACCCGCCGCGCATGGGCACGAGCCGCCTTCTGCCGCACCCAGAGCCTGCGCGAAAACGCCGGGCTGCGCAGGCGCTCGGACACGGCGTTTTCCCACAAGGGCAGGTCGCCCACCACACCCACGGCGTGGCGGTCTTCAGGGATGCGGGCTACGCCCTGGTTGACCAGCCAGGCCGGGGAGGCGATGAGTGGTTGGCCCATCAACTGCACCGTGCCAGACACCGCCTGACGTGTGCCACACAACAAGTCTGCCAGCGCCACCTGGCCATTGCCCGAGACACCGGCAATGGCCACCATCTCGCCGCTGCGCAAGGTGAGCGACACCTCATCCAGCCGGTCACGGCCCGTTGCCGCGGTGCTGACATTTGCCATCACACACACCGCTCCAATTCCAGCTTTATCTACAGCTTCATTCACAGCACTGGCCGGGTGCCGCTGCGGTGCCTCCACCGCGTGGCCCACCATGGCCTGCGCCAGTTGCGCCTGGGTGCTGCCCGCTGCTTGCACCTGGGCCACCAGCTTGCCACCGCGCAACACGGCAATGCGGTGCGACACCCGCAGCACTTCGCCAAGTTTGTGGCTGATGAAGATGATGGACAGACCCTGCTTGACCATGTGTTCCAGCACATCAAACAGCGCCAGCGCCTCGGCCGGGGTCAACACGGCCGTGGGCTCGTCCAGTATCAAAATACGCGCGCCCCGGTACAGTGCTTTCAAAATCTCGACCCGCTGGCGCTCACCGACTGACAGGCTGCCTACCCGCGCCTCGGGCACCACCTGCAGGCCAAAACGCTGGGCCACATCCAGCAACTTGGCGCGGGCGGTGCTGCGGCGCGTCATGGGCAGCCACAGTGGCTCGGAGCCCAGCATGATGTTGTCGAGCACACTCAGGTTGTCGGCCAGCGTGAAATGCTGGTGCACCATGCCAATGCCCGCCGCCAGCGCGGCCTTGGGATTGCCCGGCGGCAACGGCTGGCCAAGGGCCTCAATCTGGCCGCCATCTGCCACGTAATGCCCAAACAGGATGGACACCAGCGTGGACTTGCCCGCGCCGTTTTCGCCCAGCAGCGCCAGCACCTCGCCCGCGTGCAGGGTGAGCGAAATATCGTCATTCGCAACCAGCGCGCCGAAACGTTTGGTGATGTGCTTGAGTTGCAGGACGACTTTGGACATGAAGCGATGGCGTGGGTGCGTGTTGCCGAGGTGACTGTTGTGCCCTATGGTATTCAAGAATGATGCCAGTCTGGGCGTACAACGCGTTTGACCTGGCTCAGGGGCACCAAGCTGCGGCGGCAAGTGCGGTGCAGGGAAGGTGGTATTGGTGGTTAAGGTGTGAGAGAAGGTTTGCCGCTGTTCAACCGCAGCATCAGCGTCAAAGGATGCACGACTGAGGCTTGAAAGCCGTAGTGCTCGTAAAACAGCTTGGCTCGATCGTGCAGAGCATGTACCAACAACGCTCTGACCCCCGCGTTGTGTGATACGGCCACCGCGCGATTCACAGCATCTTGCAGTAATGCCGCTCCCAACTTGCACCCTTGTGCCTGGATGGAAACGGCTAGCCGCGCCAGCACCATCACAGGAATGGGCTCTGGCATATTGCGGCGCACCGCGCTGGTTGCCAACTGATGCGACACAGCACCTGCGGCCATGGCGTAATAGCCGTAAACCCGTCCGCTTGGGTCGGCCACAACAAACGTGCGACTTGCGCCACTTTGTTGATTGGTGAGAGCCCTTCGTTTGAGCCACTCATCAAGCACGGGTTCTCCGCATTCGAATTCATCCAGCCGATGCGCACTGCCAAGTGGCTCGGGTGCATTAAGCTGCAAACTCATGTCTTGGCAGTCACCCAGGGCGCGTTGACGGCCAAGAGACGCTCAAGCCCCGGATTGACCGCAGGTGGCGCGTCCAGCATTTCGGTGAACCGCCGGAATTTTTCACTGTCAAGGTTGAAAAAAACCTGATCAAGCACCACGGACTGTGCCTTGTCGCAAGCTGCCTGAAGCATGAAGTCCGAGCGATTTTTGCCCAGCAATTGCGCAGCATAGTCAATGAGATCACGCTGCTCTGGCAAAGCGCGCAGGTTGATGGCGGCATCACGCATAAATTCCCCTTTTGTATATATGTTGAATATACAAATAGTAATGCACTGTATCGCTGTTGTCAATACGTCTCGGGTCTACACAAAGATAGTGACACTCCAAAAAAAACCCCCTCACGACACGTGCGCGAGAGGCTTGTCACCGGGTGGGTATGGGCTTATTTCGCCGTTGACTTCGGCTGGCTGTCATCCACCTTCACGGTGAACGTGCCACCCCGAATGGCGGCTTCCTTGGCTTTGACTTTGGCCTTGATGGCGTCAGGCACTTTGGACTCGAACGTGCCCAGCGGGGCCAGCTCGGCGCCTTTGTGCTTCATCATCGAATAAGGGCCGTAGTCCTCGGCGGTGAACTTGCCTTCTTTCACCAGCTTGGTGGCACGGTCAATGCTGGGTTCCATCTTCCACAGGGCGGACGACACCACGGTGTCGGGGTACTTGTCCTGTGTGTTGATCACGTTGCCAATGGCCAGCTTGCCTTTTTCCTTGGCAGCGTCGCTCACGCCAAAACGCTCGGCGTAAAGCACGTCCGCGCCCTTGTCGATCATGGCAAAGGCGGCTTCCTTGGCCTTGGGCGGGTCAAACCAGCTGTTGATGAAACTCACGGTGAATTCCACCTTGGGGTTGGTCTCTTTGGCGCCGGCCATGAAGGCTTGCATCAGGCGGTTCACCTCGGGAATGGGGAAGCCGCCCACCATGCCGATCTTGTTGCTCTTGGTCATGCCGCCAGCCACCATGCCGCTCAGGTAAGCCGGCTCCTGGATGTAGTTGTCAAACACGCTGAAGTTGGGTGCCGCAGGTTTGCCCGACGAGCCCATCAGGAAAGACACCTTGGGAAAGTCTTTGGCCACCTTGCGGGCGGCGGCTTCCACGGCAAAGGCTTCACCCACAATGAGGTTGCTGCCGCCGTTGGCGTATTCGCGCATGACGCGTTCGTAGTCGGCGTTGGAGACGTTTTCGCTGGCCTTGTATTCGATCTCGCCACGCGCTTCGGCGGCTTTGAGTGCGGTGTGGATGCGGCCCGCCCACTGCTGCTCGAACGGCACGGTGTAGATACCAGCCACTTTTGGTTTGGCCTGGGCGAGCGCCAGGCCGGGCGCAGACAGTGCAGACACGGTGGCCAGCACGGCGGCTAGTGTCACCATGCGGCGACGGTTCAACGATGAGGGTTTCTTCGGCAAGATTTCCATGGTTTCTCCTGGTTAATAAAAAACACTACAAAAATAATAGCTGCTCAAGCCCTTTGGGCGGGGTCTACAGCCCTATTTAGTTCCAAAAATACGGTCACCGGCATCGCCCAGCCCCGGCAATATGTAGCCATGGTCATTGAGCTGGCGGTCGATGGCGGCGGTGTAGATGGGCACGTCCGGGTGGGCCTTTTGCAGGGCGGCAATGCCTTCAGGGCAGGTCAGCAGGCAGACAAATTTGATGGACTTGGGGCCGAGTTCCTTCAGGCGCTCTACTGACGCAATGGCCGAGTTGCCGGTGGCCAGCATGGGGTCGACGATGATGATGTCGCGCTCCTGCATGTCGTGCGGCATCTTGAAGTAGTACTCCACCGCCACCAGCGTTTTCGGGTCACGGTACAGTCCCACGTGGCCTACGCGCGCGCCGGGCACCACGTTGAGCATGCCTTCCAGAATGCCATTGCCCGCGCGCAGGATGGACACAAACACCAGCTTTTTGCCGTCTATGACCCTGGATGTCATGGTCTCCAGCGGCGTTTCGATTTCAATGCTCTGCATGGGCATGTCGCGCGTGACCTCGTAGGCCATCAACGCGCTCAGCTCATTGAGCAGCCGCCTGAACGTGTTGGTGGACGCGTCCTTGCGG
>JANOAP010000221.1:0-2036 GCA_031411175.1 Rhodoferax sp.
TCAACTATGCGATCGTCGATGAGGTCGATTCCATCCTGATCGATGAGGCGCGTACGCCGCTGATCATCAGCGGCCAGGCCGAAGACCACACCAGTCTGTACGTCGCCATCAACAAAGTGGTGCCATTGCTGACTCGCCAGGAAGGTGAAGCCGATCCGCGCACCGGAGAAGGTGTGACCAAGCCCGGCGACTTTACGCTGGACGAAAAAAGCCACCAGGTTTTTCTGACCGAGCAGGGCCACGAAAGTGCTGAACGCATTCTGTTTGACCTGGGCCTGATCCCCGAAGGGGCCACGCTGTATGACCCCGCCAACATCACGCTGATGCACCATCTGTATGCCGCGCTACGGGCTAACAACCTCTATCACCGCGACCAGCATTACGTGGTGCAGGAGGGCGAGATTGTCATCGTTGACGAGTTCACGGGGCGCCTGATGTCGGGCCGCCGCTGGAGCGATGGTTTGCATCAAGCCGTTGAGGCCAAAGAAGGCGTGAACATCCAGCCCGAAAACCAGACGCTGGCATCCATTACCTTCCAGAACTATTTCCGTCTGTACGGCAAACTGGCTGGCATGACCGGCACGGCGGATACCGAGGCGTACGAATTCCAGGAAATTTACGGGCTGGAGACAGTGGTCATGCCCCCGAATCGTCCTAGCAAACGTGAAGACCACCTGGACCGGGTTTACAAAACCACGCGTGAAAAATACGAAGCGGCGATCAAGGACATTCGTGACTGTTATGAGCGCGGCCAGCCGGTGCTGGTGGGCACCACGTCGATTGAAAATTCGGAAATCATTGCGCAGCTGCTGGAGAAAGAAAAGCTGCCGCATCAGGTGCTCAACGCCAAGCAGCATGCCCGTGAGGCCGACATCGTGGCGCAGGCAGGTCGCCCCAAGATGATCACGATTGCCACCAACATGGCCGGTCGGGGTACGGACATTGTGCTGGGTGGCAACATAGAAAAAATAGTCACCGCCATTGAGGCCGATGAGTCGCTGGACGCTTCGGCTAGACAAAGCCAGATTGACGCTGCCCGTGCTGCATGGGCTAAAGACCACGAGCTGGTGAAGTCCCTGGGTGGCTTGCGCATTGTGGCGACAGAACGTCATGAGTCCCGCCGCATCGACAACCAGTTGCGAGGCCGCTCGGGCCGCCAGGGTGACCCCGGCTCATCGCGCTTTTTCCTAAGCCTGGATGACTCGTTGATGCGCATTTTTGCGGGTGACCGGGTTAAGGCCATCATGGACCGGCTGAAGATGCCAGACGGTGAGGCCATCGAAGCCAGCATGGTCACACGCAGCATTGAGAGTGCGCAGCGCAAGGTGGAAGCGCGCAACTTTGACATGCGCAAACAGCTGCTGGAATACGACGATGTGTCCAACGACCAGCGCAAGGTCATCTACCAGCAGCGCAACGAAATTCTGGACGCGACCGACCTGTCTGCACAAATTGCTTCATTGCGCGAAGGCTGTTTTACCGATTTGGTGCGCCAGTACGTGCCGGTTGAGTCAGTGGAAGAGCAGTGGGATGTTGCTGCACTTGAAAAGGTGCTGGCTGACGAATGGCAGATGGAGATGGCCCTGCAAGCCCAGGTGCAGGCCGCCAGCGCCATTACCGATGATGATCTTCTGGAGCAGGTGCGCACGGCTGCCAATGCGGTGTTTGATGCCAAGGTAGCGCAAGTGGGTGCCGAGAATTTTGTGCAGTTCGAACGCATGGTTCTTCAGCAAAGCATCGACACTCATTGGCGCGAACACCTGAGTTCGCTCGACTACCTGCGCCAGGGCATCCACCTGCGTGGTTACGCACAAAAGCAGCCCAAGCAGGAATACAAACGCGAAGCTTTCGAGCTGTTTGGCCAGTTGCTGGATTCGGTGAAGAACGAAGTCACAAAGACCTTGATGACGGTGAAGGTGCAATCGTCCGAGCAATTGGAGCAGGCCGCAGTGGACATGGAAAACCGCGCCGAGAACATTGCCAACGTGACCTACACCGCACCCACCGAGACTGGTGAGGTGGTGGCGACACTGGAC
>JANOAP010000222.1:0-1763 GCA_031411175.1 Rhodoferax sp.
GCCGCTGGGCCTGGTGAGCGGCCAGGCCGAAGACGGCCACGAGCCTGCCATCACCCTGGTGCAGCCGCAAAACCGCTGGGCGGATGACAACGCACGCTTCTTCTTTCATCCCAGTCAGCTCAAAAGCCTGGTGCCCGCCGGGCGGCTGGACATCGACTCCACTGGCCTGTTGATACTGACGCAGGATGGTCGCGTGGCCCGCCAGCTCATTGGCGAAGACTCGGGTGTGGAGAAGGAATATCTGGTGCGGGTGATTTACACCGGCGTGCTCAATGCCGCAGCGGCCACGTCAGCCGCAGCCACCTATGCCGCCGCGCCTGCATCCCGCACCCAAAAGCCTGCGTCGCCCACGCAACTCAGCCGCATTGACGACGACGACCCGGTGAGCACCGACGTGCAGTCGGTGTTTCCCGCCGACAAACTCAAGCTGTTGCGCCATGGCCTGAGCCTGGATGGCCAGGCCCTCAAGCAGGCCAGGGTGGAATGGCAAAACCCCGAGCAACTGCGCTTTGTGCTCACCGAAGGCAAAAAACGCCAGATTCGCCGCATGTGCGAGCAGGTGGGCCTGAAGGTGGTGGGCCTGAAGCGCGTGCGCGTGGGCAACGTAATGCTGGGTAACCTGCCACTGGGGCAATGGCGTTATCTGGCACCGCACGAGCGGTTTTGAAACAGATCAACCAGGCCCAGTCACCATGCCCAAACCTCCTTCAAAGCCCTTGCGGCCCCTGAAGCACCTGCGCGCGTCCGACCTTCGGGGCGTGGCCCAGCTGGCGACACAAGCCACCTCGGGCGTGGCCCGCATTGCAGAGGGCGTGCACCAGTCGGTCTGGAAAACACTGGGCGCACCAAGCGGCAAAACGCCTGCGCAAACCCGTGGCATCACCGGGCTGGTTTACAAAAGTGTGCAGGGCATCACACAGCTTGTGGGCAACAGCCTGGACGCGGTGCTGGGCAAGCTGCAACCCCTGTTTGATGCAGCAGACAACGCCAAGCCCGGCACGCCCGAGCGCGAAGCCGTGCTGGCTGCACTCAACGGCGTGATGGGCGACCGACTGGCCGACAGCGGCAACCCGCTGGCCACCCCCATGACCTTGCGTCACCGTGGCGGGCCCCTGAACAAAGGGCTGAAGTGGCAACCGCTGCCGCCGGATCTGAAAGCCACCGGCAAAGTCCTGCTGCTGATTCACGGCCTGTGCATGAATGACCTGCAATGGCAAACCCAAATGGGAGCAGACGCGCCCCATGACCACGGAACTGCACTGGCCCAGGAACTGGGCTACACCCCGCTCTACCTGCGCTACAACACGGGCCTGCACACCTCGCAAAACGGGCACGAACTCTCCCGCCTGCTGGAGCTGCTGGCAAACCACTGGCCCGTGCCCATTGAAGACCTCACCATCGTGGCCCACAGCATGGGCGGGCTGGTCACGCGCAGCGCGGTGCATTCGGCTAGTAACCCTTCAGGCAAGGCCGCTGCGCGCTGGCCTGCTCACCTGAAAAACATCGTCTTCCTGGGCACGCCGCACCATGGCGCGCCGCTGGAGCGCGCGGGCAATTGGGTGGACGTGTTGCTGGGCAGCACGCGTTACTCTGCACCGTTTGCCAAACTGGCCCAGTTGCGCAGCGCCGGTATCACTGATCTGCGCTATGGCCATGTGGCGGATGAAGACTGGCAAGGCCACGACCGCTTCCGCAAGAAACCCGACAGCCGCCAGCCCATGCCCCTGCCCGACGGCGTGGCCTGCTACACCGTGGCCGCTACC
>JANOAP010000223.1:0-1796 GCA_031411175.1 Rhodoferax sp.
TTTTCAGCATCGGTGCGCATGCTGCGGAATTTCACAACACTGAAGGTTCTGCCATTGAGCCCGACCCGCTCCTGAAGGTACAGCATGGGCCCGCCGCTCTCCAGCAAAATCAGAATGCCGGTGATCAACATGAGGGGGGCCGACAGCACGATCAACACCAGGGCGAACACGATGTCAAACACGCGTTTGACCAGCGTGCGCGCCAGGCCCTGGTTGAACCCCTCACCAAAAATAAGCCAACCGGGGTTGACCGAATCCAGGCGGATCTGCCCCAGGGTTTTCTCAAAATGCGTGGCAATGTCTACCACCCGCACACCATGCAGCTTGCAATCCAGCAGCTCCCGCAGGGGCATACTGCCACCCCGGCGCTCGGCCAGGGCCACCACAATTTCATCGACCTGCTCGTCAACCACAATGTCGGTGAGTGACTTGTCAGGCGTTAGCACGCCCCACGCAGACACCTCGGTCACCGCCTCATTGGGGCCTGCAAAATAGCCCACCAGATCAACATTGGGATCCGCCTTTTTCAAAGACCGCCCCACCAGCTTGGCGCGCGTTCCCGTGCCAAAAATGAGAATGCGCTGCCGCACGGTTGATTGCGAGCTGGAATGCGCGGCATAGACGCGATGCGCCAGCACAATCACCACACAGGCAACCACGGATATGGCAAACAGCTTGCGGTCACTCAACGCCAGGGGCAAAAGCGAAAAAATCCCGTAAGCCAGCATCAGGGTCAGCAAGAGCGAGAGCACGGCACGCGCACGCGACTGCCCCACCGACCGGTTGTGAACCCGCTGGTAAAACCCCAACCCCGAGTTGATGGCCAGCATGCCCGTGGCCAGCAGGAAGGCGCACGTCACCGCGACGGACACCCCGGAAGCGACATCTTTGGCCTGCCACATCATGGACAGCACAACCGTCGCCACCACAAGACCCAGGTCAAAAAAGACCTGCAATAGGGTGCGCTTGTGAAGGTAATGGCTGAATATCTTGATCAAATCCCCGCTCCCAAATGCCCAAGTTCGGCCATCAGATTTTTTACAATGTCCTGTGGCACTGCTCGGATGGTACACGTCAAGCCGACAAGGCCCAAATGCCCTGTTGCATCCTGTCACATGATAAATGTGAACATCAGATTGAGCGACTTGGGAAGAGGTTTGCAGGCACTACGGCGGCCTGAATTGAGAAAAACATCACCAAAAACAGTAAAAATGCCACTCTGGGCACGTCCATCAGGCTGCCAGTGAGCCCCACCAGCAGGGCGCCACCCAGCGACGCGGCCAGATAAGCTGCCATTTGCACGCCTTGTGCACTGGCGGCCATCAGCCGCCTGAAGGCCAAGCCGATCAGCGTGACAAAAAGCATCAGCCCCACCAGGCCCCGCTCGATCAGGATTTCCAGGTACAGATTGTCAATATGCCAGGGTACAAAATAGGTCTGGGCAACGGGAAACCAGTGCGACAGCCCCCGGGCGAAGTCCCCGTTGGTGATGGCCTCAGGTTTTTCCGGGCCACTTTTCGGGCTACTTTTGGGGCCAATGAGCCGGATATTTGAAAAATCTGCCGCCACATCCGGGTTGACGACGGACAGTGAGAACACGCTGAAACGAGGAGCAAGTCGTGTACCACCAGTTAACACATCGCCACGCAGCGGTAGCACCACACGCTGCCAGTCAGCGTCAGACGGTCGCACCCGGAATGCCGCAGAAAGGCAATCACCGTCGTAAGCCAGTGTTCGATGCGCCCTGCCAAGTCATTGCCTGATCGGGCCAGGCGTTCTTGCATGAAGGTCCCCCC
>JANOAP010000224.1:0-2484 GCA_031411175.1 Rhodoferax sp.
TGGCGACTCGCTGATCAAACGGGTGGTGGAAACCCTGAAGGAAGAGTTTCCCAAACTCAAGGTGTTTGCCACCCTGTCGCCCATTCCTGGTTTTCGTGCCTGGTTGGGCAAAAATGCCGCCGCCATGCTGGACAAGCTGGACGACAAAAGCCGCCTCCAACTGGGGCGGGCGCTGGGTTTTGACCCACCGGGGCCGGAACATCTTTTGAGTGCCGCCGACAAGGCCCTGGCGCTGGAGGCCAAGTCGCCCGTGCGCAGCCTGCTGCTGCAATGTGCCGCCCACTATCTGGGCAGCGAGATAAAAGACGGCAAGCCGCTGGACCCGGTGGCCCGGTTCCATCTGGGCAATGGTGCGCGGGTTGAACGGTTGAACTGGGCCGGTGACCCGTCACCCAAGGGCGTCAAGCAGTCGTGCGGCCTGATGGTGAATTATTTGTATGACCTCAAACGGCTGGACAAACACCGCATGCTGCTGGCTCAGGGCAAAATCGCGGTTTCCAGCGATATCGAAGATTTGCAGTTTTAGAGATTTCGGCTTTTACATAACAAACGGAGACAAGCATGATCGTCAATATTCCCCGGCGCGACGTTTTGCGCCTTGCCGCTGCGTCTGCTGCAGCTTCTACCCTGGGTGCCAGTGCTCAAAGCGCCTGGCCCGCCAAGCCCGTCACGATGATCGTGCCGTTTCCTGCGGGTGGTGGCACCGATGCCTTTGCGCGGCCCCTGTCGGCCCAGTTTTCCAAGTTCACCGGCAAGCAGCTGATCATCGACAACCGGGGTGGCGCGGGCGGTACGCTGGGTGCCGGCATTGCCGCCAAGGCCGCGCCTGACGGCTACACCATCTTCATGGGTGCAGTGCACCACACCATTGCGCCCAGCATGTATCCCAAGCTGGACTACGACCTTGAGAAAGACTTTGTACCGCTGGCCCTGGTGGCCAATGTGCCGCAGGTGCTGGTGGTCAACCCGAAAAAAATACCGGTCAATGATTTCAAGGGCTTCCTGGAGTTTGTGCGCAAGAACCCCGGCAAACTCAATTACGGCTCGGCGGGTGGTGGTACGTCGCATCACCTCGCGGGCGAGCTGTTCAAGCAGCAAACCCGAACCTTCATCACCCATATTCCCTACCGCGGCGCTGGTCCGGCCCTGCAGGGCCTGATTGCGGGCGATGTGGAGATGATGTTTGACGGCCTGGGGTCGTCCGCGAACCATATCAAGGGTGGCCGCATCAAGGCGCTGATGGTGGCCGGCCCCAAGCGCAACCCGGCTTTCCCGGACGTGCCCTGCGCGGGCGAGCTTGGCTTGCCCGACTACACCGTGACCACCTGGTACGGCATTTGGGCACCCAAGGGCACGCCAGCCGACTTGCAGACCCGCATCGTCGAGGAAGTCCGCAAGGCCTGCCTGTCGGATGAAGCCAAGACGGTCTGGGCGCAGCAGGGCGCGGAGTTTGGCAACTTGACGCCGCAACAGTTTGGCGGCTTCGTCAACGCCGAGATCCAGCGCTGGGCGACTGTGGTCAAGGCGTCAGGCGCCAAACTGGACTGATTTGGCTTGTAAATAGGCCTCTAGCCCTCTAAAACAGGGCTTGGGCAGCTCTTTATTTTGTAGCATATAACTTTCATGAATCCGCAAATACGCGTTCCAGATCTCCCAGGTTCCTCCAATGGCAATCTGTTTCAGGCGTTGCGCCAGTCTTTCCCCAAAGACCTGGATGCAGTCGCCATCGAAACCGACAACGGCCTGAACTACTCCTGGCGTGACATGGACCGCGCCACAGCCATGATGGCCAACCTGCTGGCATCGCTGGACCTGCCCGAGGGCTCACGTATCGCTGTGCAGGTGGAGAAATCCGTAGAAGCCTGTGTGCTGTACCTGGCCACATTGCGGGCGGGGTACGTGTTTTTACCGCTGAACACGGCGTACCAAAGCGCCGAGATCGAATACTTCATCACCAATGCCGAGCCCGCCGTGGTGGTCTGCACGCCCGCCAACTTCGGCTGGGTCAGCAAGATCGCGTTCAAAGCCGGCACAGGCCATGTGTTCACGCTGGGGGATGACCGCACCGGCTCACTGCTGTCGCGCGCTGCGCGTTGTTCCGATGTTCATGCAGTGGCCCGCCGGGCACCAGATGACCTGGCCGCCATTCTCTACACCAGTGGCACCACCGGGCGCAGCAAGGGTGCCATGTTGACCCACGGCAACATGCTGAGCAATGCCTTGACGCTCAAGGACTACTGGGGTTGGCGTACTCCAGAACAAGGTGGCGACGTGCTGATCCACGCGCTGCCCATCTTTCACGTGCATGGGCTGTTTGTGGCCTTGCATGGTGCGCTAGTCAACGGCAGCAAGATGATCTGGCTGTCCAAGTTTGACCCCAAGCTGGTCTTGCGCAAGATGCCAGACGCCACGGTGTTCATGGGGGTGCCCACGCTGTATGTGCGTCTGCTGGCTGAGCCCGGTTTGACCCGGGACGTCGTGCGC
>JANOAP010000225.1:0-1957 GCA_031411175.1 Rhodoferax sp.
CCAGTTGCCTATCACCAGGTCCACATCGCCCTGGGCCAGTTGGGCCCGGTAGTCTGACGCTGCACTCAGGGGGTAAATCTCGATATGACACAAGGGCGCTTTTGACTTGACCTGCGCCACCAGTTGCGGCAAAAAGAGCGGGTCAAGGTAATCGCTGGCGGCAATGCGAAAGGTGTTCTGCGCCGAGGCGGCGTCAAATCCGCGCACGTCAGAAAACAGCATCTGTGCGGCCCGCAAAATGCTGGCGCTGGGTTCGATCATGCGCAGTGCCGCATCGGTGGGCACCATGCCGGGGCCAGAGCGCACCAAAAGGGGGTCGCCCGCAAAATCCCGCAGGCGCTTGAGCGACGCACTCACCGCAGGCTGGTGCATGCCCAGGCGGATGGCGGCTTTGGAAACGCTGCGTTCAGTCAACACGGTATGAAGGACCCTGATCAAGTGAAGGTCTATCTTGTCGAAAAGAGTCTGGTCTCTCATACCTTGGATTAAATGGCGGTCATATGCTGAAGCTTATGCTGGCGCGGGCCTTGCGATCTACCCTCTATCTCTACCCTCGCTTCTAACCTCGCGTCTGAGGACAGGACCATGAACACGAAACCCATTCAATTTATCCGTCGCGGCGAGCTCGTCTCGCTCGCCAATGTACCACCCACCCGCATGCTGCTCCAGGTGCTGCGGGAAGACCTGAACTGCACTGGCAGCAAGGAAGGCTGCGGCGAGGGCGACTGCGGTGCCTGCACCGTGGTGGTGGGTGAGGCGCAAGGCAAGGACATCAAGTACAGCGCTATCAATAGCTGCATACGCACCGCGCACTCCATTGACGGCATGGCGCTCTTTACAGTTGAAGATATCGCCCCCACGCTCCACCGCTCGCGCGGGTCGCTGCCCCCCGAGGGGGCGCATTTCGTCTTGGGGCGGCCCGGCGACGAAACCATTGCTTCGGCGTCTGAACAGAGCCTGCACCCTGTCCAACAGGCAATGGTGGAATGCCACGGCTCCCAATGCGGCTTCTGCACGCCCGGCTTTGTGATGAGTCTGTTTGGCACCTACCAGAATCGCGTCTGCAAGGGCCAGCCGGTCACGCGCCAGATCGCGCAGGAAGACCTGTCGGGTAACCTGTGCCGCTGCACTGGCTACCGGCCGATTCTGGACGCCGCCCAGGCCATGGGCCAGCTACCACAATTGCGCGTGAACGAACCCCTATTGCTACAACAATTGAAGCGGCTTAAGACCGCCCCACAAGGGCTGGAGGCCAATTCTGCCTATATGCTGCCACAAACTCTGGCCGACTTGCTATCGCTTCGGGCCAAGCACCCCAAGGCCCAGATCGTGGCTGGTTGCACCGACGTGGGCCTGTGGGTGAACAAAATGCACATGGACTTCCCCCAGGTGCTGGACGTGACCCAGGTGAGCGAGCTGCGCCAGATTGAGCAGTACCGCAATCACATCGCAATTGGTGCGGCGGCCAGCCTGACTGACGCCATTGCTGCGCTGGTGCACAACCGCCCCCACCTGCACATCTTTGCCACCCGCTTTGCCGGCCTGCCCGTGCGCAACTCCGGCACCCTGGGCGGCAACGTGGCCAATGGCTCGCCGATTGGCGACTCCATGCCGCTGCTGATCGCGCTGGGAGCCAGCGTGGTGCTGATGAGCCAGCGCAAGGGCCGGCCAAAGGGGGAGTACAAGCATCGCGAAATGCGGCTGGAAGACTTTTACACCGGCTACCGCAAGAACCTGCTGGCCGCCGATGAAGTGCTGGCCTGGGTCAAGGTGCCCAAGGCGTCGCTGGGCGAGCAATCCAGGGTCTACAAAATCTCAAAGCGATTTGATGATGATATTTCTGCGGTGTGCCTGGCGCTAAACCTGTCCATCGACAACGGCGTGGTAATCAGCGCATCCATCGGGGCCGGCGGTGTGGCCGCGACACCCGCACGCGCGCGCAAAACCGAAGCCACGC
>JANOAP010000226.1:0-4555 GCA_031411175.1 Rhodoferax sp.
TGGACTGCGTGATGACCAATGCACTCATTCTGGACCACACCGGCATCGTGAAGGCCGACATTGGCCTCAAAGGCGGCCGCATCGTGGCCATTGGCAAGGCAGGCAACCCGGACACCCAGCCGGGCGTGGACATCATCATCGGCCCCGGTACAGAGGTCATCAGTTGCGAGGGCAACATCGTCACCGCGGGCGGGATCGATTCGCACATTCACTTCATCTGCCCACAGCAGATTGAAGAGGCACTGGCGGCTGGCGTTACCACCATGCTGGGTGGCGGCACCGGGCCGGCCACGGGTACTTTCGCCACCACCTGCACACCGGGCCCGTGGAACATCGAGCGCATGCTGCAAGCGGCAGACGCCTTTCCCATGAACTTGGGCTTTCTGGGTAAGGGCAATGCGAGCCTGCCCGCTGCATTGCATGAACAGGTGAACGCCGGGGTGATTGGCCTGAAGTTGCACGAAGACTGGGGCACCACGCCTGCGGCTATCAGCAACTGCCTGGACGTGGCCGAGGCCACCGACACGCAAGTGGCAATTCATTCCGACACACTCAACGAGAGCGGCTTCGTGGAGAACACCATGGCCGCCACCAAAGGCCGCGGCCTGTGCGCCTTTCACACCGAAGGCGCTGGCGGCGGCCACGCACCCGACATTTTGCGAGTCGTAGGTGAGGCCAACTTTTTGCCCAGTTCCACCAACCCCACCATGCCCTACACCGGCAACACGGTGGACGAGCATGTGGACATGCTGATGGTGTGCCACCATCTGGACCCGGCCATTGCCGAAGACTTGGCCTTTGCCGAGAGCCGCATCCGCAAGGAAACCATTGCCGCCGAAGACATCCTGCACGATCTGGGCGCCATCAGCATGATGAGCAGCGACAGCCAGGCCATGGGCCGCGTGGGCGAGGTCATCATCCGCACCTGGCAGACCGCGCACAAGATGAAGCAGCAGCGTGGCAAGCTGCCGGAAGACAGCGCGCGCAACGACAACTTCCGCGCCAAGCGCTACATCGCCAAGTACACCATCAACCCCGCCATCACCAAAGGCGTTGCGCACGAGGTGGGCTCGATCGAGCCCGGCAAATGGGCCGACCTGGTGGTTTGGAAGCCCGCGTTCTTCGGTGTCAAGCCCGCCATGATCCTCAAAGGCGGCTTCATCGCTATGGCCGCCATGGGCGACCCCAATGCCTCCATCCCCACACCGCAGCCCGTGCACTACCGGCCCATGTTTGGCGCGTTTGGCGGGGCCATTGCCAAGACCTCGCTCACGTTCCTGTCAAAAGCGGGTTTGCAGGCAGGTGTGAAGGAGCGTTTTGGCCTGGCCAAGACCGTCAGCGCCGTGGGCGGTATTCGCGCCATTCGCAAGAAAGACATGATTCACAACGGCTACACGCCGAAGATGGAGATTGATGCGCAGACCTACCAGGTGCGGGCTGATGGGCAATTGCTGGTCTGCGACCCGACGCTGAGTTTGCCTATGGCGCAGAGGTACTTTTTATTCTGAGCTTGCTAGCGCGTGGCGGCGCGCGCTTTGTCTACGCTACAGCACATGATGAAAACATTTGCTTCCGCCCTTGGAGTGACCTCTCTAGCGCTGTGTAGCCAGACCGGACATGCGGCCCCGGACGAAGAATTGCTCGGTAAGGCTAATGGCTACCGCGCGGCGCCCCGCATGGCACAGGCGTTTCAGGAGTCTTACCGCGTGGGCTCTTTCAGCGCCATGGACACGCTATCGCCCCACTGCGTCATGGAGCCCGCAGCGCAGCCCATGCCGTTGCCCAGGGCCGTCAGCGAAACCACCTTCCGCTACCGGTTTGACGGCAAGACGCTCACACTGGACGACTACATGCAGCGCCAGCGCGCCACCGCCGTGCTGGTACTCAAGAACGGCGAGATTGTGGCCGAGCGCAGCAATTACGAGCGCAAGCCTGAGCAACGCATGCTGTCGAATTCCATGGCCAAGACCATCGTTGCGCTGGCGTTCGGCAAGGCGCTTGAAGAGGGGCGTATCCGCTCACTGGATGACACCGCTGCCGACTATGAGCCCAAGCTTGCGGGCACGCTGTATGGTGGAACGAAACTGATCAACCTGTTGCGCATGGCCTCGGGTGCGAAGTTTGTTGAAGACTACACCGAAAACGACGACCGGGCCCGCTTCAACGGCGCCGCCCTGCGGGAAGGCCATGCTGCAGCGGCGAAGACTGTCACCGAACGGGTCGCACCGGAAGGCAGCGTCTTCAACTACGCCAGCGCCCAGACCGTGATGCTAGGTCTGGTGCTGCGCGCCGCCACCGGGCAGACGCTGTGCCGCTATGTCAGCGACCAACTCTGGCAGCCCATGGGTGCCGAATCACGCACCACCTGGCTCGTCAACCCGGTTGACCAGACGGAGATGGCCGGTGGCGCCTTCAACGCCACCGTGCACGACTACGCCCGGCTGGGCTGGCTGATGGCCAATGACGGCCAACGCGGCGGGAACTCCGTGGTGCCACGCGACTACCTGCTGCGCATGACAGACGCCAGCCTGCAGCCCGAGGCGTTCCGGCCCGGTGTCATGCAAAACAAGGGCAGCACTTACCTCGGCTACGGCCTGCAAACCTGGCTGTGGCCTGGCAGCACACGCCGCTTCGCCGTGCTTGGCATCTACGGGCAGGCCATCATGGTGGACCCCCGCCTGAAGCTGGTGATGGTGCACATGGCCGTAGCCAAGGATGCTTCGGGCGACGCCAGTGGCAGCCGCATAGGCGCGGAGCGCGACGCATTGTTCCGAGGCATCGTCGCGAAGTACGGAAATTGGTGAAAAGGCCGGAGGCTTTCCTTCGCCCTCAGGCATCCAGCTCCGGGTAGCGCCGAAAAATGCCGTCTTCATTGAACGGAATTCGGCGTTCGCTTTGCAGGTAGGCCGACACGCGTCGATGCTGCGCAACGCGGTCACGCAGCGCCAGCACCAGAGGCGTCTTCTTCAAGGCACGTCGGGTCGCTTTGGGAAACGCGTAGAGCAGCCCCTCCACCAGCTGGAACAGCGACAGATCGGCGTAGCTCAACCGTGCGCCTACCAGATGTCCGTCGCCCTTGGGGTTGCGCGCCAGCACGGTCTCCAGCCAGCCCAGGTATTTGGGAATGCGCTGGGTGCGGAACTCTTTCGCGGCTCTGACCGCTTCTGCCTTCTGGTCTTCGTAATACAGGCTGGTGCCCACTGGATGATGCGTGTCATGCGCCTCTTTGACCGCGTCGGCAATCGTGAGCTGAATCTGATGAGTCCACAGGCGGTCAGCTTCGCTTGCACCCACCAGCTTGAGGCGTGGGCCCAGGTACATGAGGATGGCAGCAGTCTGACCAATCACCTGTTTGCCATCCACCAGAACCGGGCAGGCGAATGGTGGCCGCGTGATGGACTCATCCTGCAGGCAGTGAAACAAGGCCGGCAGGCCCTGCCCGTTTGAGGCATCCCCCCGCGCAACGTCCACATAAGGCGCGCCAGCCGCTTCAAGCGCCAGGCGGACAAATTCGCCGCGGCCCTGGATGCTGGGCCAGTAATGGAGTTGAAAGCGGGGTTGGTGAGGCATGGTTGCGACTATAGGCCTGTCTGTCCAGGTGCTAACCAGGCTTCAACTGCGCCACCAGGGCAACGAGCGCCGGTGACTGCTCGCGGGTGCGCCAGATCAACGGTGTCACGATGTGTGCGTGCTGGCGCGGCAGCCGGTGGCGCTGCACATGCGCCAGCGGCTTGTGAATGGCCTTGTGCCCAACATCAGAAATCATCACGAGCCGCTCGGTGAACTGATGCAAGACAAATAGCTCCCATTCAGCCGCAAGCGCGACGTAACCTCCGCGTTCCAGCCGCCATCCAATATCTGGGATGCAAGTCGCTCGAATTTCTTCCGACAGGTCACAAGCCATCGAGACAAGAGTTCTATTGCTGAACATTGGCATGGCTATGAAATTCCAGGGGTTAGGGACACCATAATAGAAGGCAAACGGCAACCCGTGGTGGGCCGTTCGCATGTCATCGATTGCTGTCTCAACGAAATCTTGAGGCCCGACAATCCAAGCAACATGCAAGACGACTGATCGAACGTTTCCAGAAAGGCCATGGTTCAGAATAAGCTACACCAGTGCGGGGAGAAATTTATGCCGATTCTGCTTTCCCACCAAATGTTCAAACGCAGTTGGTATGCATCAAGCAAATTTATTGAGGGCGAGCCGCCCGGGTATATCTGCCCGATCTGCCTGCGGATTGTCAGGGATGCTCAAGAATTGACAAGGGAGCATGTGCCCCCAAAGTCAATGGGTGGGCGAGTCATCTGTTTGACTTGCAAGAATTGCAACAATCGCGCAGGCCATACCATAGATGCGGCGATGAACGAGCGTCGCTTAATGTCGCAGGTTATGGTGTCAGGCACCAAGGGCAGCCTTGTCCAACGAGGTATGAGCCTGAAGGGGACGCGTATTTCCACCCAGAAATGAGCCTGAGGCGGCGAATTTGGGGTTGAACTGATGGCTTGATCATCCAAGGATGGTGATCGACATGGATGAGGCCAGGCTGCGCAC
>JANOAP010000227.1:0-9068 GCA_031411175.1 Rhodoferax sp.
GACGACCTCTCGCCCGAGGCGTTGAAGTTCTCGTGGACCCGACTCATTGACCTGGGGTTTGCGAAAGTGCGCGCTGCCCGCATGAGCTACGTGGGTGGCCCGGGTTTGGAGCTGTATGTGCCGGTGGAGATGACGCGCCACGTGTACCTGGCACTGCAGGAGGCTGGTAAAGACCTGGGCCTGGTGGATGCGGGCTACTACGCGCTGGATGCCCTGCGCATTGAGATGGGCCGCCGTGCCTGGGGCGCAGAGATCGGGCCGGACGAAACTCCCTTTGAAGCGGGCATGATGTTTGCCGTGAAGCTCGACAAACCCACCGACTTCATCGGCAAGGCCGCGCTGCTGGCCGCACAGGGCAAACCGCTGCGCAAGAAGCTGGTCATCGTTGTGCTGCAAGCGGGCAGTGCCTATGCCTGGGGCGGTGAATCAATGATTCTGCACGGTGACACGGTGGGCGAGCTGTCGTCCGCCGGGTGGAGCCCCAAGGCCGGTGCCTGCGTGGCGCTGGGTTATGTGCGCGGCGCGGCTGCCAACCAGCCTCACCAGGGCACACCCGCCGAGATTGACCTCTGGGGCGACCGCGTGCCCGCGCGGCTACATGACCAGTGGGTCGGCTGACTGGCAGCCGCTGCGAGCACCGCTTGCACCAGTGCATCCCGGTTGGCAAAATGCCGGTAGTCAGGCGCAAAAACCAGAGCGTTGAAGCCACTTGAACCGAAAGGAAAACACATCATGTCCACCAACACCGTCAAGCTGCATCGCGTGCTGCGCGCGCCGCCAGAGCGTATCTACCGCGCGTTTCTGGAGCCAGGTGCCATGGCCAAGTGGCTACCGCCGCATGGCTTCACCTGTCAGGTTTTGCACATGGATGCACGCGTCGGGGGCAGTTACAAGATGGCGTTCAGCAATTTCAGCGGTGGTGGCGGCAACAGCTTTGGGGGCAAGTACCTGGAGCTGGTACCTGCAGAAAAGATCGTCTACACCGCGCAGTTTGACGACCCAAATCTGCCCGGCGAGATGAAAACCACGGTCACCTTCAAACCGGTCCTATGCGGCACGGAAATACATGTGATGCAGGAAGGAATACCCGCCGTCATTCCTGTGGAGATGTGCTACCTGGGCTGGCAAGACTCGTTGGCCCAGCTTGCTGCACTGGTCGAACCGGACATTCCGGGCTAACTCAAGATACTCAGTTACGAAACTCAGGAGATACCCATGAAAATCGAACCGTACCTGTTTTTCAACGGCCGCTGCGAGGAGGCCATGGCTTTTTACAAGCAGGCGCTGGGCGCCGAAGTTGTCATGCAGATGCGGATGAACGAGAGCCCCGAGCCGCATCAGCCAGGCATGCTGCCGCCGGGTTTCGAGAACAAGATCATGCACGCCAGCATGCGCATAGGCGATACGAATGTGATGATGTCTGATGGCAATAGCGGTGAGGCCCAAACGTTCAAGGGCTTCACGTTGTCCATCGCGGTCAAGGAAGCGGCGCAAGCCGAGAAACTGTTTGCTGCCCTGAGCGAGGGTGGCCAGGTGCAGATGCCTATCGGCAAGACATTCTGGTCGCCCTGCTTCGGCATGGTGGCTGACCGCTTTGGCGTGAGCTGGATGGTGACCGTTGCGTCGTAAATTTTTCTGGTGACTTGCCTACAGGCCGATTTGGCACTAACCCTGCTGCAAATATCCATCCAGCAACGCTTGAACCGCATCCGCCTGCAACACGTCCCTGCGGCGCTTGAGAGCTTCGCGCTCAGCCTGATTGGCCAGCCAGCGCTTGAATGCCACGAAGGTAGTGGGGTGCACCGTATTCATGCGTGCCATGCTGCCGTTGCTGGCCACGATAACGGCTGAGAAGCCGGGGGCATCCAGCAGCACATTGGCACGACGGGCTTGCACCACCCAAAAGTCTTCGTCCTCGTTGCTGAGTTTGATGGGGTGCGGATCGTCGCCTGCACGTTCGCGGCGAATGATGTCCACCTCAAAACCGTCTTTGTTTACGGCTGTGTATTTTTGGCTTTGGCGGATGCGGAATGTGTTGTCCACCTTTTTCAGCACCCCCAGCATCGAGCTGTCTACCCGCGCCAGCTGGGTGGCAAATAGGATGCGTTTGCGGGTGTCCCACAGCAGGTCCATATCGCGCGTGGCCAGTGTGTCAGAGTCCAGGCGCACACCGGCAGTGGCTTCATAGGCGTAAAGCGCGTGGGTGCCAACGACGCGAAAGTGCTCTGCCAGTTGGGTGCTGGCCAAGCGGTTCAGCAGCGCCACGACCAACGGGTCTACCCGGCCCACGCGCAGGGCGCGGTTCAGGCGCTGGTGCTGCTCCAAGGCGGCTTTGAGGCCCGCTACGCGCTCTGCGCTTTCGCGCTTGCGCTGGGTGAAACGCTGGTAAATGGCTTCGTTGTCTGGTGTGCGCGGCCCCAGGCTGGTCTCGGCCCCGGTGGGTGTGGTGCGCACCAGATATTTGGCATCAGGCGCAGACGCCGGGCCGGCATGCCAATACATGCCGCCGCGCACTTGGGCGGCTTCCTCCTGGGCTTCTTCCAGAGCCTCAAAGACGGAAACCGCATCAATATATTGGCGGGCAATGGCCGGGCTTGTTTCTAGCATTTCGGTATGTTTATAAGTTTTTCAACTTTATACCGTTAATTGTTTTAAAACAACAGCTTAGCAAATTTTAAATACGACATTCTCATCAATTTTTGGGGAAGAAACTGTTCCGAGTGTGTCCAAACACCCGGGGAAAGGCAAATTGGGCTAGTTTTAAGCTGCTAGCCCCGTCCGATGGACTTAACCAGCTACAAATACAGTAGCACCCAGAGTCAGCGAGAATCAGGCGCACAACCCATCCTCCGCACACCACCGTTTCAACCCCCACACCATGAAAATCGAAAAGAACACCGTCGTCACGCTGCACTACAAAGTGTCCGACACACTGGGCCGGCTCATTGAAGAAGTCAAGGAACCCATGGCCTACCTGCATGGCGGCTACGACAACACGCTGCCCAAGATTGAAGCCGCGCTGGAGGGCCAGGATACCGGCTATCAGACCACGCTACAGCTCAAGCCCGAAGACGCCTTTGGCCTGCGCGATGAAACGCTGGTGCAGACCATTGCCAAGCGCGACTTCCCCGCTGGCGTGAAGGTGGGCGGTCAGCTCAAGGGCCGCTCAGAGAACGGCAGCGAGATGGTGTTTACCGTGATGAAGATCAAGGGCGACGCCGTTCACCTGGATGGCAACCACCCCTGGGCCGGCAAAGAGCTGCGCTTTACCGTGAAGGTGACGGACGTGCGTGCCGCCATCCCCGAAGAGATTGAGCACCGCCACGTGCACGGCGCGCACGGACACCATCACTAACCAAAGTCAGAAGTCGGGGTCAGGGTGCCAGCTCGGCCGCCTTGCCGGGCGTGTTCACGGCGCCGCCGCCAAACACCAAGACCTTGCCGGCATGGACGCCTGCGGTCACGCTGTTGGCAGTGGCCCGTGCACGCGGAATGGCCATGCGGGCGTAAAGCGAAAAGCTCAGCGTGGCGGGGTTAAACACCTCGACCGTGCCGCGCACCAAAAACTCGCCGCTTTCGCCGCCAAAAATCAGCACCCGCCCGTCTGCCAGTGCCGCCGCTGCGTGGTGAATGCGCGTTACCGCCAGGGTCGATGCGACAGCGCTGAACGTGCCGCTGGCGGGGTCATAGATTTCGGCGGTGGAGTTGACAGTGGCTTCGCGATCTCCCCCCACGATCAGCACTCTGCCGTCTGGCAGGCGGCTGGCCGTGTGGCCCAAGCGGGCAACGGTCATGGACCCGGTGAAAGTAAACACGCCGGTTGCCGGGTCGTAAATCTCTGCCGAAGCCAGGGTGCCTGCACCCGGAGACGGCTGAAACCCGCCAACGATGAGCACCCGGCCATCGGTCAGAACGGTGGCAGTGAACAAGCCACGCGGCGTCTTCAGGCTGCTGGCAGCGGCGCTGAAGGTGTTGCTGACCGGGTCAAACAGGTCCACAGAACCAGTGGCCAGCCAGCTTGGTACGCCATACGGCACGGGGCCATTGAAGCCGCCCATCACCAGCACCTTGCCGTTGTTGGGCCCGCTGCCCAGCTTCACCATGCGGTGGTGGATGCGCTGCGCGCTCATGGTGTTGGCTATGGCCGTTGTGGTGCCGGTGACCAGGTTCAGCACTTCGGCATTGCTGCGCGCCGTTTGATAGTCTTGCTCGCCCCCGGTGACCAGCACGCGATCGGCGTCAAGCGCAATCGCCTCGGGGTGGATGCGTTGCACGCTCAGGGCGGGGCCAGCGCTGAAGCTGCCGCTGGCCGGGTTGAACACGTCGGAGCTCAGCAGCGGGCTGTAGCCTTGGCGGTCTTGCTGACCCGCCACCATCAGTATCCGGCCATCGGGCATGGCGGCCACTGCATGGTCATAGCGCATTGTGGATGGCGCTGTAGCCAAGGTAGTCAGCGCTGTTGCCGGGGCTGCGGTGACGACGACCGGAATGGCCCCGGTTTTGGATGGGTCGGCCACGCTGACTGCGTTGATGCTGTAGGAGCCGGTGGCCGCAGGCGGCAGGTAGCCACGGAAATAATCTACGGCGATCACACTGCCCGCGCCGCTGCCCGGCCCAGTGGTCCAGGTCACGTCGCGGTTGATGCCTTCAGGTGAAATGCTGGCGTTGAATGTCAGCATGTCAGCGGCGGTCAAAGTTGCCGTGGCCGGTGCGGTCAGCGTCAGGATGACCTCGCTGGCAATGGTCAGTTGGTAGGTGGCGCTCTGGGTCGGGCTGGCCGTGGTGGTGCCGCGCACGGTGACCGTGGCCACGGTGCTGCCCGCGCTGAAGAGACCGGTCGCGCTGATGCTGCAGGTGCCACAAGCGCCCTCTATCGCCCAAGTGGCGCTGACGGGCAGGTTGTTCAGAAAGGCGGTGAACTGGGTTGTAGTGCCGGGCGCAATCCGCGGGCTGCCGCTGACACCGACCCTGAAACCGGTGGTGGCGCTTACCGTGATGGATGCGGTCGCCTTGCTGGATGGGTCTGCCGTGGCGGTTGCCACGACCTGGTAAACACCTGGCGTAGCCGGTGCGGTGTAGGTGGCGTTGGCTGCCCCCGTGGCGAGCACGCTGCCATTGACGGCTCCCCCGGTGACACTGAAGCTGGCCGCGCTGTTGGCGCTGAAGTCCACCGTGCCGCCAGCGGCAACCGTGGTGTTCGCGGGGTTGATTGCCAGGCTGGTGACTGGGACCACAGGCGTCACTGGTACGACGGGAACCGCAGGCGCAGGCACCGCCGGGCTGCTGCCCGACCCGCCGCCACAGGCACTGATTGCCAACACCAGAAAACCGGCCAAAACCGGACGAATCAAGCGACGGATCGACAGCATGGAAACCTCCTGATTGCCCGCGTGGCAGGCGACGGATAGGAAACTTAACCGCAACGGTCGCAGTATGGCACGCCTCGCATAAAACAGGGCATCTTCATAGCGTAAATGTGAAGTTGTCAATCAGCGCGCCCGGCGTGCGCGATCCGCCCAGAGCACGCTGGTAATACGTGTCAACCGCAGGGTCGATGGCCGTGTGCGTGGTCAACGCCAGCAGTTTGCCGCCCAGTGCTTCGTAAAGGCTTTCGTCCCAGCGCATGTCCTTGATAGGCCCGACGATCTCGCCGTTTTCCACCCAAAAGCAGGCGTAGCGCGTCATGCCCGTCACCCTGGCAGACACCGGATCGCTCCAGTTCAGGTAGTGCAGGTTTGACAAATACAGGCCAGTGCCCAGCGCCTTCAAGATGTCTTTTTCTTCCAGCGTGCCCGGTGCTACGTCCAGTGCGCGCGGCGCTTCGGACTCGTTCGCACCATTGGCCACCAGACCATATTCGCGGCTGGTGCGCGAGCTCACCAGCAGGCTGGCCAGCTCGCCCTGGGCGATCAGCGCAATGCTTTGGGCCGACACTTCTCCCACGGCATTGAAGCGTGGCGTCAGCCCCAGGCCGAAGTTCTCGGTGATCTGCAATTGCGGCGACAGTTTGCATTCCTTATCAGCCAGCTTCTTGAACGGGCTGCGCCCCTGCTTCCAGGCGGAGGCCGACAGCGCGTTCCAACCCATCATGCCCACCAGGTCGGCCACGGCACGCGGGGCCAGGTAGGTGCGGTACTGCCCCGGTGCCACAGTCTGCAGGGGTTTGTCCATCAAGGCCAGCAGATGCTTGCTGTGGGCCAGGTTGGCAGCCCACTGGTCAGGCTCCCAGCGGGTTCCTGCATAACTGCCCTTGACGGCGCGGGAGCCGTTGTAGAGCGAGTAATCCATGAAGAAGGTTTCGGTCGCAAACCAGTGCCGCTGGCCTTTGGAATTGCAATTGGCGCGTACGATGCTGCCCGCAGCATAAAGGCCTGCCATGTCGCAGCCTGCTGCGGGGCCGACCACGGCGTCCACCACGGCATCGGCGGTCAACAATGCGCCGCGAAAGGTCTCGTCACTGCTGCCGTTGTTTTGCACCGGCACCTGATGCGGGTCGGGCGGCAGCTCGGCCAGCTCGGCCCGGCACTGGGTCAGCAGTTGCAGCATGGCGGCAATGTCCGCATCTACCTGGCCCGACAGTGTGCGGCTGGATTCCGCCGTGCGGCCCGCGCCCTGCAGTTGCAAGGCCATTGCGATCTGCTCGACATTGGTGTTCTGGCGCACCTTGTTGCCGTTGAACCGCACAAACAGTGTTTCTTCAGCATTCAGGTTCAGCGTGGCGGCTTCATCGCCTTGCAATCTGGCCAGCACCGCACGGGTGACGGCATCAAAGTGCTGGCGCGCGGCATCCACAAAATCACGCGGGCCTTTGTCGTTCATTTCATTCATGACAGGCCTCCAAACACTTCAACACCCCGGAACAAACACGGCGGCGACGAATGCCCCACCCGTATCACCTGGCTGGGCTCACCCTTGCCGCAGTAGAGCGTGCCAAAGGTGGCGTCCTGCTGGCCCACCGCGCTCAGGCGGTTCCAGAAATCGACTGTGATGCCGCGGTAGCTGGGGTTGCGCACCACACCGGCCAGTTTGCCGTTTTTGATCAGGCGGCCATGCTCGCAGCCGAACTGGAACTTGTTGCGGTAGTCGTCAATGGACCAGGATCGGTTGGTGGACATCAAGATGCCGTTCTCTACCGACGCCACCATGTCTTCCAGCGTGGACGTGCCGGGCTCCAGGTTGATGTTGGCCATGCGGTCAATCGGCGCGCGGTTCCACGACGACGACCGGAAGTTGGCTACACCCGGCAGACCTGAGCGGGTTTGCGATTCCACCGAACCCAGGCCACGCTTGAGTACACCGCCTTCAATCAAAAACTCCTGCTGCGCAGGGTTGCCTGCATCGTCAAAGGCATAGCTGGCGACCGAATGGGGTTTGGAGGGGCTGAAGGTGACGTTCATCAAGGGCGAGCCGTAGCGCAGGCTGCCAAAGTCAGCAGGCTTCACAAAACTCCAGCCCGCGTAATTGCGCTCATCACCCAGAATGCGGTCCAGCTCGAGCGGGTGGCCGATGGACTCGTGGATTTGCAGCATCATCTGGTCTTCCATCAGGATCAAATCCATGGGGCCAGACGGGCAGTTGGGTGCGGCCAGCAGCTCCAGCGCCTCGGTGGCCACACGCAGGCCCTGCTGCGTAAACTGCTCCACATCAAACGCCTCGGCACCGTATTGGCCGGTGCGGTTCCAGCTTCGGCTTTGGCTCTGTACGCCCTCTGCGGCGGTGGCGGCGACGGCAATGTCCACCATGTCAAAACTCTGCTGCGTGTGTGTGCCGTTGGTGGTGTAGTAGTCAATCTGGGTCTGAATGATCATGGCGCGCGCACTTCGGTTGACGATCTTCGGGTCTATCCGCATGGCTTTGGACGCGGCCAGCAAACATGCGCTGACGTGCGCCAGCGGCATGGTGGCCAGCCGGGTTTGCGCGGGGCTCTCATAGCTGCCTTGCACCGCAGCACGCTGGGCATCGGTGAAGGCATGCACCTTGTGGCGGGCAGTAGCACGGGTGGTGGCAATGGCGCTGTCAAACGCGCGCTGCAAGCCGCTGGCACTGAGGTCTGCCGTGGCGGCGTAGCCAAAGTGCCCGTCAATCAGCACCTCGCACATGGCGCCTTCTTCCAGCGTGGTGTCGTTTTTCTCGGGGGTGTCGTTGCGCACGGCGCGCGTCTGCGTGCTTTCACGCGAATACCGCAGGCCAGCCCACTGCGCCAACTGGTGGGCGTAGGCCAGGGCTGATGGGAGGTCAAAGTGGGGCATGGTGGTACAGCTTATGGGTGGCAACAAAGCAGACCAGTCTACCGGGTTGCCCACCTTGTTACCCTGGTCACACTTTGCATTTGCAGGCATGATGCCCAGCACAACAAACTGACAGCGCAGCAGAAGAGGACAATGGCAACGGGATGGCAACACTGATACCTTCAATAGGCTCCTGCGTATCGCGCATGACCAGCGGCGAGCGCCGCCTGGCAGAGCGGCTTGAGGCCAAGCTGGATGACGACTACCTCATGTGGTACGACGTGCCCATGGGGCCGCGCAACGCTCACCCCGACTTTTGCGTGATGCACCCCAGGCGCGGTATTTTGATTCTGGAAGTGAAGGACTGGAAGAAAGAGACCATCCAGCAGGCCGACAAGCAAACCTGGACCATCATCCCCGATGGCATTCCCAAAGCCGTCATCAACCCGCTGGAGCAAGCCCGCCAGTACGCGCACCAGGTGGTCAACGCACTGGAGCGTGACCCGCAACTGGTGCAGGCCGATGGTGCGCACAAGGGCAAGCTGGCCTTCCCCTGGAGCTATGGTGTGGTGTTCACCAACATCACGCGCAAACAATTCAAAGACGCTGAACTGCACCACGCCATCGAGCCCCACCGCGTGCTGTGCAAAGACGAGATGCTGGAGGCCGTGGACGCGGAAGACCTGCAAAGCCGCCTGTGGGGCATGTTCCCCTACATGATGCGCGGCGTGATGAGCCTGCCCCAGCTGGACCGCGTTCGCTGGATCATGTTCCCGCAGGTGCGGGTGCAAGACATGTCAATTCAGCAGTCTGCGCTGTTTGCCGAGCCAGAAGCAGATG
>JANOAP010000228.1:0-21550 GCA_031411175.1 Rhodoferax sp.
GCCAAGCTCAGAGCCGAGCTGCGTCGGGAGCTGAAGCAGCTCCACTTCGACCTGGGTGCCACCATGATTTACGTGACGCACGACCAGATCGAAGCCATGACGCTGGCGACCCGTATGGCGGTCATGCGCGATGGCAAGATCCAGCAGCTCGATGCGCCTGAGCATGTCTACGCCAAACCGGCCAATATGTTTGTCGCGGGTTTCCTGGGGTCACCCAGCATGAATTTTGTTCGTGGGCAGCTTCGTACTGAAAGCGGGCGTGTGCACTTTGACTCCAGCGCGTTCCGTGCGGATGTGACTGATTACGCGTTCGCCAAGGCCCCGGCCAGTGGCCAGCCCGCAGTATTGGGCATCCGGCCTGAGCATCTGCAGGTCGTCGCCCCGTCGGCCATGCACCATGCCCAGGCCACATTGGGGTTGATTGAACTGATGGGTGCCTACAAAATTGCCTGGCTGGATGCCCAGGGCACGCAGCTGGCGCTTCAAACAGAGCCGCAGTCAACCCTGGTCAGTGGCACGCAGGTTCATTTGGCGATGGACCTGACCCAACTGTCCTTGTTTGACGCCACGAGCGAGAGCCGACTGTGACACTGCGCTTTTGCGTCTGCGGCATGGCACGGGTCGTGCTGGCACCGGCTGGCCGATAGATCGTCATGGCCACGATCAAGGATGTTGCCCTGCTGGCGGGTGTTGGCGTAGGCACGGTCTCACGCGCGATATCGGGCAATGGAGCCGTGTCTGCCAAGACGCTGGCGCGCGTGCAGGAAGCCGTGCGGGCGGTTGACTTCCAGCCGTCGCGTGTTGCGCGGGCACTGTCGTCCAAAAGCCAGGGCATGGTCGGTGTTTACGTGCCCACGTTTGAAGGCACTTTTTTTGCGCCAATTCTGCAGGCCATTGATGGGGAGCTGCGCGCTGCCAATCGCCACATGGTGGCTGCCAGCAACTTTGGCCAGGGGCGGCGACGTGAAAAATCGCTCAACGGCATCCGCTTTTTGGTGGACCGCCAGTGCGACGGCATCCTGGTCGTCGACAGCTACATGCTGGACGAAGACATGTTTGAATTGCGCAAGCGGGCGAAGCATCTGGTCATCGTCAACCGCGTGGTCAAGGGCATGGAGGACGACTGCCTTTCCATCGATCACGAAGCGGCCGGCCGGCTGGCTGCCCGCGCCTTGCTGGCGCAGGGACATCGCGAGATTGCGGCCATGCACAGCATGCGCCATGGCCCCGATGTGACGGCGCGCGTGCAGGGGTTCAAGGCTGAACTCAGCCTGCACGGCCTGGCACCCTCCGAGGAATTCATCATCGATGGCTTGCTCAATTTCACCAACGCCTGGAACAAAGCCGGGGCGATTGTCGGCATGGCACAGCGACGGTTTACTGCCCTGTTTTGCGTCACCGATGTTTTGGCCATGGCGGTGCTGTCCCGGCTTCAGGCCGCAGGAATCCAGGTGCCACGAGACCTGTCGGTGTTGGGCTATGACGACGCCGAACTTGCAGCCTATACCTCGCCCGCATTGAGCACCATCCGGATACCTTCAACCCAGGTGGCCGCCAATGCCTGCCGCCATCTCATGAACCTTTGCTATGCCACCGGGCTGGATGTTCAGCGCCACTTTGATTCGCATGTGGTGTCGCGCCACTCTGTGGCACCTGGTCCCTATCCGCCGTTGAAGCAGCCGACTCTGTCGGCGGCCGGCAATCACGCCCTTTCTTATTCCAACTGATCTTTTTTATGACCCAAAAAACGCCCCTCTCGATTCAGCTCTACAGCCTTCGCAATCTGCCCAGCCTTGAAGACATTCTGGATACCGTCAAGCTGGCGGGTTACCAGCATGTGGAGCTGATTGGCAGCCACCTTGACGATGCCGCCAGGGTCAAGCAGGCACTGACGCAACGCGGATTGACGGTGTCGTCCGCCCACGTCAGCATGGCGGCCTTGCGCGACCGGTTTGACGCCATCATGCAGGCCTGCAAGACGCTGGGGTTTACCCAACTGTTCATGCCCTCTGTTCCTCCAGAGGAACGCCAGAGCCCCGAGCCTTACTGGACATTTCTGGGGCGCGAGCTGGCCCAGATGGCCTGGCGCGCGAAAGACCATGGCATTGCCCTGGGCTATCACAACCACCACTGGGAACTCAACGTGCAAGCCGATGGCCGTACCGCGCTGGAGTGCCTGTTTGCTGGCGCTGGCAACTCGCCGCTGACCTGGCAGATGGATGTCGCCTGGGTGGTGCGGGGTGGGGCCGAGCCGGTGGCGTTGATGCAGCGCTACAAGGACCGCATCGTGTCAGTTCATGCCAAGGATCTTGCGCCTGCCAATACCAAGCTTGACGAAGACGGCTGGGAAGACGTGGGGCACGGCGTGCTGGACTGGCGCAACACCCTGGCGGGGGCGAGTGTGGCCAACGGGGCCCAATGGTTTGTGGCGGAGCATGACAAGCCCAACGACCCCGCACGATTTGCGCGCAACAGCTTTGCATTCCTGAACTCGTTGTGATCACCACTGGAAAAAACTGACATGAGCACGAACATCCCAAAGACACAGATCGGCATCATCGGCTGCGGCAACATCAGCGACTCGTACTTCAAGGGTGCAGCGCGCTCGCAATGGATCGCGGTGAAGGCCTGCGCCGACATGTTCCCGCAGGCGGCCGAGTCCAAGGCAGCGCTCTACGGCGTCAAGGCCATGAGCGTAGAGGCGTTGCTGGCCGACCCGGACATTTCGGTGGTGGTCAACCTCACCGTGCCCATGGCGCATGCGGCCGTCTCTCAGCAAATCCTGAATGCGGGCAAGCACCCCTATTCCGAAAAACCGCTGGCGGCTAGGTTCAGTGATGCGTCCGAACTGATGCAACTGGCACGTGCCAAAAATCTGCGCGTAGGTTGCGCGCCGGACACCTTCATGGGCGCGTCGCACCAGGCCTGTCGGCGGGCTATCGATGCGGGCGCGATTGGGCGTCCCGTGGGCGGCAGTGTGGTGGTCATGTCGCATGGCATGGAAAGCTGGCACCCCAACCCGGAGTTTTTCTTCAAGCCGGGTGGCGGCCCGGTTCTGGACATTGGCCCCTACTACATCACCCAGCTCGTGAACCTGCTGGGGCCGGTACGGCGGGTGGCGGGCCTGGCGACCACCGGCAGTGCAACCCGTACGGTCACCAGCGAGCCACTCAAGGGCAGCACGATTCAGGTGGAGGTGCCCACCACGGTGAACGGCATTCTGGAATTTGTCAACGGTGCCAACGTCAACCTGTCGGCTTCCTGGGATGTCTGGAAACACAATCGCACCTCACCCATTGAAATTTATGGCACGGAAGGCTCCCTGCTGGGTGTTGACCCCAACTTCTTTGGCAATACACCCAAGCTGTGTGGGCCCAATGGCGAGTGGCGCGATCTCGATATTTCTGCCCATCCGTTTGGCATTGCCAACCGCGAATTGCGCAACGGCAGCATGCAGGCGGACTACCGCATGATCGGCCTGGTCGATATGGCCATGGCCATCCGGCACAACCGGCCGCATCGTGCCAGCGGCGAGCTGGCGATGCACGTGCTGGAAGTTCTGGAGGCGTTTGAGGCCTCTTCACAGAGTGGTAATTTTGTGACCATGCAGACCCGTTGCGAGCAACCTGCACCGGTTCCACTGGGCACGGATGAGTCCGTTTTTGCGTAGGAGCACCCCATGAACAAAATACAAGGTCCCGGCATCTTCCTGGCCCAGTTCGCTGGCGATGACGCGCCCTTCAATACCTTGCCTGCCATTGCGCGATGGGTTGCCAGTCTGGGCTATGCGGGGGTGCAGATCCCGACCTGGGATCAGCGGCTGTTTGACCTGGCCCGTGCGGCCGAAAGTCAGACCTATTGCGACGAGGTTCAGGGGCAACTGAAGGAATGCGGGGTGGTGGTCACCGAGCTGTCAACCCATCTGCAGGGCCAGCTCGTGGCCGTGCATCCGGCCTACGATTTGCCCATGGACGGGTTTGCGCCCGAGGCCGTGCGTGGCAAACCGGTGGAGCGCACGGCATGGGCAATCCAGCAGCTGAAGCTCGCCGCCAAGGCCTCCCAGCGCATGGGGCTGAACGCACACGCCACATTCAGCGGTGCGCTGGCCTGGCCTTATCTTTATCCATGGCCCCAGCGCCCGACCGGTCTGGTTGAGGCCGCCTTTGATGAGCTGGCAAAGCGTTGGAGCCCCATTCTGGATGTTTTCGACGGCTGCGGAGTCGATGTCTGCTATGAGGTTCATCCCGGCGAAGACTTGTGCGACGGTGCCAGCTATGAAATGTTCCTGGACCGCGTTAACCAGCATCCGCGCGCCAACCTGCTGTATGACCCGAGTCACTTCGTGTTGCAGCAGCTGGATTACCTCGACTACATCGACATCTACCAGGCCCGCATCAAGGCCTTCCACGTCAAGGACGCCGAGTTCAGACCGACTGGCAGGCAAGGTGTCTACGGCGGATTTCAGGCCTGGAAAGACCGGGCCGGTCGCTTCCGCTCGCTGGGCGACGGGCAGGTGGATTTCAAGGCGATCTTCAGCAAGCTGACGCAATACGGCTACCGGGGCTGGGCGGTGCTGGAGTGGGAGTGCTGCCTGAAAGACCCAGGCCAGGGGGCGGCTGAAGGGGCACCGTTTATCAAGGACCACATCATTCAAGTGGCGTCCCGGTCATTTGATGACTTTGCCGCCAGCGGAACTGATCAGGCCGCGAACCGCCGCATGCTCGGCCTGTCTACCGAGTCCGCGTGACACAGAAATCAAACCAGAAGCAAGCCCCGTGCAGGGTGAGGCCGCGCAGATGACAGCGTGCGTAACAACGCACGGTTGACGTCAACCAGTTCCACTTTGTGAGCGTCACACAGCCGGTGAGTGCGCTGGGTGTTGGATGACTCCAGCGCCATGGCGATTTCAAGGTACGGCGAATATGGCCCGGCATTGCTGAGGATGGCCGAGATGATGCGTTCTGGGACCAGAATGCGTTGCAAGGCGGTGTTCAGGGGTTCGCCCAGAAGCATGTCAATTTGCGAGAGCAGCCCGCACAAATAGACCTCGCGCCGCAAGTCATCGCCATCACCGGCATTCAGCAAGTGCTCCATCAACCGGGCGCGCACGGTTATGGCGGTGCGAATGGGTTGAAGGTTCAGGTCACTGGTGGCGTGCGGCAATTGTTCCAGCAGCCACTTGCGCAGCAATGAATAACCCAGAACCATCAGCCCGTGACGGATGGACTCTATGGAGGTCCGCAGGCCCAGCGCCGCGGAGTTGGCGTAGCGCAGAAAGCGATAAACCAGCACGGGGTCTTCACTGAGGATGTTCTCGATGGCTTCCATGGACTCGTCCCCGTCCACGGCCTCAACCAGCCGAACGATGGCACGGTGACCTGGCTGGATCAGTTGCTGGCGGTAGTTGTGCAGTACGTCTTCCATGGGCCATCCGGCAATGCCCCAGGCAGACTGCTCGTCCAGGCAATGTTCGATCAGTGCCTTGCTCGCCACCGCCTCGTAGATCTGGTCTTTCTCAACCGGGCTTTTCAAGGCCGCCAGCGCATGCCTGGCACTGGCCGACATGGCGCTGGCGCTGTTGTCATGGTTATTGTGTTTGTGCAGCGAGACGCGCAGACCGGCCAGGGCCTCGTCGGCACTGAGCGTGATCATGCTTTTGACAAAGCAGGTGCGCAGTGCGGCGCTGGGGCGCTCACCGGAATCGCCACGCCACACCAGAGACAAACCTCGCTGGTGTGCTTGATGCACACGCTGCGCCAGGGTCGGGTCTTGCGCCAGCAGGCGCTCGTCGATTTCGATCCAGGGCGCGTCAGTGGGCGCATGGGTCAGCAAGTCGGCCAGCAAAGCAGGCGAACTGACCGACAGCAGGAGCGTTGGGGACTGTTCCGACCACGCATCGCGCACAGCATCCAGCAGATGGTGTGCATCGACCGCGACCGGCCCATCGCCGGTGTCGGCCTCGACGAAAAGTTGTACGCCCGCCAGTTGGCGCAACTGGTTCCAGAGAAGCTGATACCCAAATGTCAGGCTGCCGAGCACGCTTTGCGCCATGGTGTCAGCCCAGGTAGTTGAACAGCGAGAGCTTCTGGACCTGTGCGTAAGACTGCAGAGCCGCCTGATATCCGGTTTGCTGGTTCTGGAAGTCTGAGATGCCCTTGATCATGTCAATGTCTTCTGCCCGTGATTTGTCGGCGTGAAGCTGCACGTCACGGACCTCCTGATTTGAGCTAATGGTATCGGCCCGGTTGAGCAGGGCACCCGAGTTCCCCCGAACCGCAGACAGGCGGTCCGCGCCCGCATCAAGCTCGGTCAGGGCACGCGCTATGGCCTGGTGCAGGGTGGGGTTGGTGCTTGCTGCGCCATTCGTCGATCCTGCCGTGTACATACCGGCAATGGCGCTGTCGATCGCGCCGAAAAGGCCGGTGCCTGGTCCGGTTGTGGCGCTCGGCGTCAGGTTGAGCGTGTCGCCATTGGCCGGAGTACCGTTGACATTGATGCTGAGGCCGCCAAACGTGATCGGCTGCCCGGACACGAAAGTGGATGACCCGCTGGTGGTGGCCGTGGTGTTGTTGGTCACGGTGTAGGAAGTGACACCGGCTACGACGGCGAAGTTAACGGTGTAGTCATACCCATTGGCCGCAGCCAGGGTGGGGTTGGTCACGCTGCCCACGTCGCTGAACATGCTGCCTGTATTGCTCGCCCCCAGTTTGGCGGTATACACCCCGTTGCCGGTCGCGACATTCATCCAGGCGGCCTGTCCGTCCGCAGTGAATGGCACCGAGACATCTGTGCTGGCCAGCGTGCCGCCAATGCCGCTGAACGTGACGCCCGTGGCACCATCAACAAAGGGCGCGAAGGCACTGCCCAAGCCGCTGAACAGGGGCAATCCGTTGGTGTCGCGGCTGTTGGCATAGCCTATCAACTGGTCGCGCAGGCTGATGAGCTGCTTGGCCACGGTGACACGCTCGGACGGGCTGTAGCTGGCGTTGCCCGCGCTGACGACCAGTTCGCGGAAGTTTTGTACGGCCGCTATCGCGTCACCCAGGGTGGATTCGGTCAAAGCCAGCGTATTGCGCTGGGCGGCCAGTGCCCGCTGTTCAGTCGCCACCCGCTCGATCCGGGTGTTGGCGCGCTCGGCCTGCGCGGCACCCGCCGGATCGTCGCTGCCGCGATTGATCTTTTTCCCGCTTGACAGCTGCTCCTGCAGCGATGACAAATTGGCCTGGCGGGTGGTCAGGTTGCGCAACGTGGTGTCGTAGGTGTTGGCGGATCCAAGCCGCAAGAATGAACCTGTGCTCATCAGGAACTCCTCTTTAGTGTGGCTCTTGGGTTCAACATGACGACTCCTAGCGTGCCAGATTCTGGATCAGCGTGTCAAAGATATTCTGTGCAATCTGGATCATTTTTGCGGACGCCTGGTAGGCCTGCTGAAACTGAAGCAACCGGGCGGCTTCTTCATCCAGGTTGACACCCGACACACCGGCGCGGTCTTTTTCAATGTTGGTGGCGATGGATTGCGAAACACCCGCCGCCAGCTTGCTGCTTTGAACCGTTGCACCGACTTCGGCCATCAGTCCGGCATAGCCGTCGGTCAAGGCGGCACCGTCAAACATGGCAACGTCCCGCAGGGCGAGCATGGCGCTTGCATTGCCCGCATTGCGGTTGGAAAAACCGGGCGTTGCAATCTGAACCGTGTAGGTGTCGCCCGGCAGGGGTGCGCCCTTGAGCGTCATGGACCAGCCGTTGTAGCTGATCGGCTGCCCGGAGGTGTAGGCCACGCCGGTGGGGTTTCCAGTGCCGGTACCGACCACATCAAAGGTTCCGCCCGCGTTGAAGGTCAGCGTGACCGTCTGGGTCAGGTTCACGTTGGCCGCCGTGGCGCGAATGCTGTCCAGGGCAAGGCCGCCTTGGTTGAGGCTGCCCGCGAGAGCTTCCACCGGACTGGCAACCGCAAGAGAACGGGCTGACGAAAATGCCGTGTTGAGGTTAAGCGGTGCCGAACCATAGGGGTTCATGCGAAACCCGTCACCGGCCGCAACAGCGCCGCTGTTCACTTGAAAGCTAAGCCCGTCAATCGTGATGGGAACGCTGGCAAACGCCGTCACTTGCCCGTCGGAGAGACGAATCACATTGCCAGCGGCTGGGCCGGTGAACTGCAACTCATACTGCGACGCCACCAGGGCGGTAGGGTCCACTACGGTGATGCCCATCATGGCCGTGCCTGTGTTGGTGAGTGCGCCCAGCCCATTGGCTAGGGTGGGCGGGGTAAACAGGTCGCCGCCAACATTGCCGTTCAAGTCCAGCCCCAGGCGATGCTGTGCGTTGACGGTGGTCGTGATGGCCACGGCCATGCGACCCAGCAGGTCACGTGCCTGTGCAAGATCGGTATTGTGAAACCGCATCATGCCGGCCAGCTCACCGCCCCCCAGGGCTGTTTCATCCAGTGGCACCGTCAGACCATTGCGCACGATCGACAGTTGGGTTTTGCTGAGGTCGTTGAACCGGTCATTGGAAACCTGGAGCGGTGCGACGGTTTTGCCCAGCACCAGGGCCTGGCTTCCTGCCAGGAAGATGCCGACCGTACCGTCGTCGGCTTTGATGGATGTAGTTTGAACGTACTTGTTGAGGTCGCTGACAAGTTGATCACGCTGGTCCAGCAGATCATTGGGCGTGTGGCCCGAACCTTGCGCTTTGGAAATTTCAGTATTGACGGCGGCAATGCGGGTGGCCAGGCTATTGACCGCCGCCACAGCCTGGCTGATGCCATCTTCGGTGCTCCGTTCGAGGTCATTCAGGCTGTTGGCCGCCGTGCGAAAGCGGGCAGCCACCTCATTCGCGCGGGTCAGCACCACCGTGCGGGCAGAGAGGTCAGTCGGGGCGTTGGCCACATCGGAGAAGGCGTTAAGCATGTCGCTCACGGAGGCACCCACGCCACTGGCACCGCCCTGAAATATGTCTTCGAGTTGGGTGAGCTTTTCTGAACGGGCGCTGTCCGATGAAGCCAGCGCACTGGCAATGGTGGACTGGTGCGTCAGAAACTGGCTGTAGTTACGGATGATCGTCGCGACGTTCACGCCTTGTCCGTAGTAACCTGCACCGGTGAACTGACCGGCCACGTTCTCCAGAATCACGGCCTGGCGAGAGTAGCCGCGTGTGTTGACATTGGCAATGTTGTTGCCAGCCGTTTGCAGCGCGACTTGGTTGGCTTGAAGGGCGCGAACCCCGACGTTGAGAAGGCTACCCATTTTCTGGCTTCTCTGTCATCAGGCCTGAGCGCGTTGCAGCGCCAGGGTCGTGTTGATGGCGCGGCTCAGCTTGGCTGCGTAAGCGGGGTCGGTGGCGTAACCGGCTTTTTGCAGTCCGCTAGCAAATGCATAGCTAGAATCTGTCTGTTGGCGGGCTTGAGCGTAGCGGGGGCTTTGATTAATCAGGTTCGCATAGTCGCGAAAAGAAGCTTCGTAGGAGTCGTAGGCACGAAACTTGGCCAGCACTTTTTTGGGCGCGCCGTTAACGTATTCGGTGGTCGTGACTTCCGCCACCTTGCCGGTCCAGCCCGCACCCGCCTTGATACCAAACAGATTGAACGACGTTGAGCCGTCAGGCAGCTTGATCTCGCTTCGGCCCCAGCCGGTTTCGTGGCCCGCCTGGCCGAGCATGAAGCTTGACGGAATGCCGCTTGTTTTCTCTACCCGTGCGGCAGCATCACTGTGTCGCTGTACGAAGCCGGTCTGGCTGGCGCTGGGCACCGGGGCGGGCAGTGCGGACAACGGCACGGTTGTGGGCAGTGCATTTGGCGGCACCGCAGACTTGGACGCGGCATCGGCACTGGCAGGCGCCATCTGACGCGACAACTGCTTGGCAATCAGGTCAGACAGCCCACCGGGCTGACCCGACATCTGTACCGCGAATTGCTGGTCCAGCAGATCGGCACTCAAGTCGCCACCCGGGCTGTCAAGTAGACCCGACTTCATCGTGGCCTCGCGCATGCTCTTGATGAGCTCACGCATGAACAGCGCCTCAAACTGCTTTGCGGCTTCCTTGATGGACTCGGGCGAACTGCCGGCCTGCAATTTCAGAGCATTGAGCGAGCGCGCGTCGGCCGCAAGAGCACCGGATGTGGCCTGCTGGATCTTGCTCATGTCAGATCACCTCCAGCTCGGCGTTCAGCGCACCGGCAGCCTTGATGGCCTGCAAAATGGCAAGCAAGTCCTGAGGCGTTGCCCCCAGCGCATTCAATGCACGCACCACATCGGCCAGTTGGGGCGCTGCTGGCACCTGGATGAGGATGCCAGGCTCCTGCTTGATCTGGATATTGGTTTTCTCTGCCACCACCGTCTGCCCACCAGTTGACAGCGCGTTGGGTTGGCTGATGACGGGCGTGGAACTGATGCTGACCGACAAGTTGCCGTGGGCTATCGCACAAGGCCCCAGGGTGACCGACTGATTGAGCACGATGGAACCCGTGCGTGAATTGATGACCACCTTGGCCGAAGGCACAGAGGACTCCAGTTGCAGCTCTTCCATTTCAGCAATGAAAGACACCCGTTCATCTGCATCTTTGGGCGCTTTGACTTGAACAGTGCGCCCATCCAGCGCACGTGCTGCGTTGTCACCGAATTTTCGGTTAATGGCCTGCGCCACCCGGCGTGCGGTTTGAAAATCCGAGGCTTCAAGACCCAAGGTGATGCTGTCTCCCTCCAGCAAAGGGGTGGGCACAGCACGCTCAATCTGCGCGCCAGCAGGCACCCGGCCAGCACTCAGGTGATTGATCTGGACCTTGCTGCCACCGGCGGATGCACCGGCCCCTCCTACGATGAGGTTGCCCTGCGCCAGTGCATAGACTTCGCCGTCCGCGCCCTTGAGCGGCGTGGTGATCAGCATGCCGCCCTTGAGCGATTTGGAATTGCCAACCGAAGACACATTGACATCAATGGTTTGTCCCGGGCGGGCAAACGCCGGTAATTGCGCGGTGACCAGCACGGCGGCCACGTTTTTCAACTGGAGTTGCGACACGGATGCCGCAGGCAGCGTGATGCCGAGCTGTTGCAGGTAGTTGTTCAAGCCTTGGGACGTGTAAGGCATTTGAGTGGTCTGGTCACCGGTTCCGTCCAGACCCACAACCAGGCCGAACCCGGTGAGCTGGTTGCTGCGGACGCCTTGCACGGCCGCCACTTCCTTGATGCGTCCCGCAAACACCGGCCCGCCCGCCAGGGCACAGGCCAGCACCAGCAAGGCTGCGAACCACGTGCGACAGGTGTCTGCGATGGATAGGGGTGAGTGGTTCATAAAATCAATTTTTGCCAGTCATCAAAAAGGCAGAAAGCTGAAAAAGAACCGCGATAGCCAGCCTACTGTTTGCGCTTCTGCCTGCGCACCGCGGCCCCTGGACTCAATCCGGGCGTTGGCGACTTGAGTCGAACTCACAATGCTGCCGGGTTGCACTACGCGCGGGTCCACGGTGCCGGAGAACCGCAGTACATCGACGTTCTGGTTCACACCAATCTGCTTCTCGCCGGACACGACCAGATGACCGTTGGGCAAGACTTCAATCACGGTTGCGGTGATGGAGCCAGTAAATGTATTGGCGCTTTCTGTGCCGCCTTTACCGGAAAAATCATTGGCTGACGAGGTACCGATGGTCAACTTGGAAAGACCTTCAGCCGTCTGGAATGGCAGTGCCTTGATGGCTGCATCCGTAGACGTGGTCCGATTCGCCGTTGATGTGGATTTCTGGCTCGCCGTGACGTTTTCGAGAATCTGTATGGTCACGGTATCGCCGACCAGACGCGCACGGCGGTCTTCAAACGCCGGGCGATAGCTGGCGCTTTGAAACAGGCTGCCGTTGCTGTTGGCAGCTGTTCTGGCGACGGGCGTTGTCGGTGCTATGGACAGCGCGGCCTTCGGCTCCGCAAAGTCCACCTTGACAGGTTGGGGCAGTGACGCACAGGCGCAGCATGCCAACGCAGCCACCACAGATGCGGCCTTGTAGCAGAGCCGTTGCGGATGACGCAGTGAGTCAGTTAAGCGATGCATGGTGAATCAGGCGGTCGTGTTTATATCTGGCCCAGCTTCTGGAGCATCTGGTCGGACGTCTGGATGGCTTTTGAATTCATCTCATAGGCGCGCTGCGTCTGAATCATGGTGATCAGCTCCTGGACAACGTTCACGTTGGAGGTCTCCAGGAAGCCCTGTGACAGCGTGCCTAATCCGTTGGCCCCGGGCACGCCGCTGTTAGGCTGGCCCGACGCGGCACTTTCTGCAAACAGATTTTGCCCACGGGGTTCCAGCCCGGCCGTGTTGATGAAGCTGGCCAGCGCAATGGTGCCGACCGACTGCGGCGCCGAGTTGCCGGGGACCATGGCCGTGACGGTGCCATCTGCCGAAATGGCGAGACTGCGGGCGTTGGCGGGCACGGTGACGCCATTGGCCACAGGCAAGCCGGTGGAGGTCACAAGGCGTCCCTGGTTGTCGACCTGGAACGAACCGTCACGCGTGTAATTCAACGTGCCATCCGGCATGGTGATCTGGAAGAAGCCATTGCCCTGAATGGCAATGTCGAGGTTGTTGCCCGTCTGTTGCAGGCTGCCTTGCGAAAACGAACGGCTGGTGGCAACGGTGCGCACGCCCAAGCCCAAATGCAGGCCTGTAGGCAACTGCGACTGCTCTGAACTGCTGGAGCCCACCTGGCGCAGGTTCTGGTACATCAGGTCTTCGAAAACGGCATTGGCCCGCTTGAAGCCCGTGGTGGAGACATTGGCCAGGTTGTTGGAAATCACGTCCAGCTGCATTTGCTGGGCTTCCATGCCCGTTTTTGAGATCCAGAGGGAGTTGATCATGTTGATTCCTCGAAGTTGGGCCTGCGGGACTAGCCCTGCAGGCTCAGGAGTTGGCCCGCCGACCTGTCATTGGATTCGGCGGTTTGAAGCAGGCGCATCTGGACCTCGAACTGGCGTGCGGTCTGGATCATGCCCACCATGGTTTCGATCGGGTTGACATTGGAGCCTTCCAGCACGCCAGTGACTAGCCGGGCAGTCGCATCATTGGGCAAAGGGTCGCCCGACACGCTGCGAAACAGGCCGTCGTCGCCCCGCCTCAAAGGGTCATCGGCCGTGGGTGTCACCATCTTCAGGCGTCCAATGGCGTTGGCGGGTTGGCTGCCCACCTTGACACTCAGGTTGCCGTCAAAGCCGACCGTGACCTGTGCGCCGGTTGGCACAGTAATAGGCCCGCCGCCATCGGACATGACGGTCAATCCGTTGCTGGTCATCAGCGTTCCGTCCGTCGATACTTCGAAGGAGCCGTTGCGTGTGTAGGCCTCGACGCCATCCAGCCCTTGCACACCAAACCAGGCATTGCCGGTGGTCATGGCATCCAGGCTGCGGCCCGTGCGTTGAACCGGGCCGGGCGTGTTCAGATGCCCTGCAGTGGCTTCCAGCGCAAACACGCGGGTGGTTGCGCCTTCGCCACGCAGGGGTACCGCGCGGTAGGTTGCCAGCTCGGCCCGAAAGCCATTGGTGGATGCATTGGCCAGGTTGTTAGACAGCACCGTCTGCCGGTTTGCAGCCGCGTTTGCGCCTGTCATCGCCGTGTAGATCAGTTTGTCCATTTGAGATCAGCCCAGGTCAGATTGAAAAAATCGGGGTGTCTGCGCGGCAGATCAGCGCAGGTTGACCAAGGTGGACATCACCTGGTCTTGCGTCTTGATGGTTTGCGCATTGGCCTGGTAGTTGCGTTGTGCGGTCATCATGTTGACCTGCTCGGCGGTCAAATCGACATTGGACTCCTCCACTGCGCCTGCCCGCACAATGCCGAACTTGCCTTGACCAGGTGATCCCAAAATGGGTTGGCCCGATGCGCTTGTTTCGATCCAGCTACCGTTTCCTACCGATGACAGACCTTGAACGTTCCGGAAATCAACCAGTGCAATTTGCCCCGCACCTTGTGACTGGCCATTGGAGTAAGTCGCAGTAATGACCCCGGTTGTGCCAATCTTCAAGCCCGTGAGTTCCCCGGGCTCGTAACCATCCTGTGTCAAATTCGAAACTGCGAAGGCCGACCCATATTGGGTTGCTTTGGAAAAATCTGCCGTGACCGGAAATACGCCGATGTTCGTATTGGGTGATGTCACATTGATCGTCGCAGGTGAGCCGGTGGTCAACACACCAGCCGTGTCGAAATTTAGCGTGGTGACGCTCGACGCGGTTGCTGTGGCCGCGGATGTCGGGTCGGTGTACACCTCCCATGTGTCCGTTGCTGTCTTGCGCATGTAAAAGGACATGGGTATGCCGACGCCTTGTGAGTCAAACACCGTCAGGGATGTTCCATAGGATGTCAAAGGCGTGTTGGGCGTGACCGAGTTCCAGATAGGCGCGCTTGCATTCACATTGAACTCAGCGGTCAGTGCAGTGGTTTGCTTGGCCGCAATCGGTGCGGATGTCGGCAACTGCAGTGAAATGGGTGTGGTGCTGGTTGCCTTGCCAGCTGTATCCGTTGGATAGCCTTTGACGTTGGCCCCCGAGTTGGTCACGATATTACCGACCTTGTCGAGCTTGAACTGGCCGTCGCGCGTGTAAGCCGTAGTGCCGTCCGGCAAACCCAACTGGAAAAAGCCGCTGCCATTTACCGCGACGTCCAGGTCATTGCCTGTGAGGTTGACATTGCCTTGCGAGAAATGCTGGGACACCGCCGCCACCTCAACGCCAATACCGGCGTTGAAGCCACCACCTGCGCCCAGCGAGGAGGCGATGATGTCCGTGAATTCGGCGCGCGAAGATTTCATGCCAACGGTATTGGCATTGGCAATGTTGTGGCCAATGACGTCCAGATTGCGTGATGCAACGTTCAATCCTGCGAGGCCTGTTTGAAATGACATGACATGTTCCTTGAAAAATGGGGATAGCTGTTCTGCAAAGGGCCAACGGGGACTAAAGCATGGCCTTGATGCTGGCGTAACCGACCGGGTTATGGCCCTGCAACTGAACCAGCATGGCACCGTTTTCGCTGCCGACCGAGACAACTTTGTCACGCACCATGGATGTTGCCGTGACGGGTTGGCCCGCGCTGGTGGCGACAACCCGATACGACGGTGCACCGGTTCCGGCGTAGGCAGAGGCATCCCATTCAAACGAGTGCCTGCCTGCCGCCAGTGCACCCAGATTGATCGTGTCCAGAATTTGCCCGCCGGGCGACAGGATCTCGACCTTGGCGCTGTCTGCGCTGGCCGCCAGGTCGATGGCGGCGCCGGCCTTGCCATCCTGAACCGCCAGTGTGGCGCCTTCGATGAGAACGTTCCTGCCCACCATCGAGCTGCCCTGAAGGACTTGCAGGGACGCGAACTGTTCGGCCATGCTCTTGAGGGTCGCGTTGACCTGCTGTATACCTGTGACGGTATTGATCTGCGCGATCTGCGACGTCATTTGGGCGTTGTCCATCGGATTCATCGGATCTTGATTGTTCAACTGGGCTACCAGCAGTTTCAGAAAACGATCTTGTGCCGCGTCCGCATTTGCAATGCCGGTTGTGCTTGACGTTGCCGCCGTGGCTGCTGAGGTGGTCGATGTGACCTGGCTGGTGGAGGTAAGCATGGCGGTTTCTTTCAGAGCTTATTGGCCCATCTGCAGGGTTTTGAGTAGCAGCGTCTTGGCCGTGTTCATCACTTCCACGTTGTTTTGGTAAGAACGTGAAGCGGAAATCATGTTCACCATCTCTTCGACCGGGTTGACGTTGGACTGCGTGACATAACCCTGTGCATCTGCCGAAGGGTGCGAGGGGTTATGGACTTTGCGTAGCGGCTCGCTGCTTTCGCGAATGGCATTGACGCGGACACCCGCTGAAGCGTCCGAGCCCATGGGCACGGTCTCGAAAACCACTTGCCTGCCCTTGTAACCTTGGCCATCGGGCCCGGCAACGGCGTCCGCATTGGCCAGGTTACTGGCCACGACGTTCAGACGTTGAGACTGGGCGCTGATAGCGCTGCCCGATACACCGAAGATGGAGAACATGGACATGGTGAGCCTTGGTCGTTTTCGTGGGAGCAGCCTACTGGCCTTGAATGGCGCTCAAGATTGTTCTGGACTGGCCGTTAATAAAGCGCAGGGTTGACTCATACCGCACGGCGTTGTCAACAAAATTGGCGCGCTCACGGTCCATGTCCACGCTGTTGCCGTCCATGCTGGGCTGTGTCTGGACGGCGTAGGAGAGCCCTGAGGCGTTGCCCAGGGTGCCTGAGCCCGCTGTGAGTGGAATGTGGCTGGTGTGGGTCGTGCCTGTGCTGGACGCTGTTGCCGCCGTACTTTGGAGGGCGGGTGACTTGCCCATGGCCGCGTTCATGGCGTCCTTGAAGTTGACATCGCGGGCCACATAACCGGGGGTGTCCGCATTGGCTATATTGCTGGCTATCACTCGCTGGCGTTCTGCGCGAACGACCAGGGCCTTCGCATGGAAGTCCAGTCCGTTGGTCATTTGTGCAAACATGAAACACCTCGCCTTGTGGTCACGATACCCGGGGAAGCAGCCCAGGGTTTTGACGTGAATCCATTATGGGAAAACCTTTAGCCCGCCAGTGGGTCGAATAGATGGCAAAAGGCATCGCAATTGCGTGCTTTGAATACGGGTGACCTTGCCTATAGTCTTCCATCATGTTCAGCTTGAAATCCATCCGCATAACCGTAACCGCCGTCGTCACGCGGGTGATTGCTGCCGCCTGTCTGGGGCTTGCGACCGGGGTTGTTCCATTGGTCGAAGCCCGGGCCCAGGTACCCGCTCAGCCCGTAGCGCTGCCCGGTGGTGGAAGCATCAGTGCTTCACCCGAAATTCTGGGTGCTGCGCAGCAATGGCTTGAAGCTGCTGTGGTCGGCAATCGGCCAACGAATGGGCTACCTTTGCGTATGGAAGTTAGTGTTGGCGCGCTTGATTCCCGGCTCAAGCTGGCCGCTTGCAACCAGGTAGAGCCTTATGTGCCTGTCGGGACCCGCTTGTGGGGCAAGTCGCGTCTGGGCTTGCGCTGCCTGGACCCCGGAATCAAGTGGAACGTATTTCTGCCGGTGACTGTCAAGGCCTTCGGCCCCGCCTGGGTGATCAAAGGCAACGTGCCTGCAGGTGCGGCACTGACCGAGGCCGACCTCATGGAGTCCGAGGTGGATTGGGCTGAAGAAACCAGCCCGATCATCAGCAATCCGGGTCAATGGGTCGGGCAGGTGGCGTTGCGGTCGTTGACGACCGGACAGCCGTTGCGCCAGGCCATGATCCGGCCGGCGCAGGTCTTTCAGGCGGGGGCGCAAGTCCGGGTGATTGCCCAGGGTAGCGGATTCCAGATCACATCGGACGCCCAGGCTGTATCGGCGGGCGTCATTGGCCAGCTTGCGAGGGTTCGTATGGACAATGGCCGGATCATGTCGGGCATCGTTCTGGACACACGTACAGTGAAGCTGGAGATGTAATTTTGAGCATTTATCTGCAAATAAGGCTAAAGTCTGGCCTCATAACGCCGATGAAACCTTCACGAGGCCACTTATCCGGTGGTTTTGGAGAGCTCGATGAAAATATACCCTCAATCCGATATTTCCCCTGCGAATACAACGCCTGTGCAACCCTTGGTGGCAAAGACCGGCCAGGGCGCGGCGGCCACGGCAGCAAGCACCGCTGGCTCGGCGGGTGTCGCCGTGACTGTTTCAACGTCCGCACGTGCCCTGGAGCAGGCCAATCGGGGAGAGGCCGCTGATGTGGACACCGACAAAGTCAATGCCGTTCGCACTGCCATTGAGAATGGCACCTATGTGGTCAATGCTGAAGCCATTGCAGACAAATTGCTGGCCAATGCGCAGGAAATGCTTGATCGCACGCGTCACTGAATGAATTAGTGTCACAGCATGTCACCCACCCATTTTGAGAGTCTGCTGGGTCAGATTGAAGAACAGTTCCACGCAGTGTCGCGGGCCTTGGTGAGTGGTGAGGCCAGTGGGTTGGCGAAGGCGAGTGCTGCCTTGCGGCAGGCCTCTCTGGATTTCGGTCAATGTCTGGAAAACAGCCGTCGTGTGGAGCTTACACAGAGTACCAGGCTTCGTATTCAAAAAATAGCGGCCGGATTGGCTGCCCAGCGCGAAGGCCTTTTGCGCCTCACCGCAGTCGTGGACCAGTCGCTCAACTCCCTGATACCTGCAACACGCAAGGTGACTTACGCGGCGGCGTCAAGTCCGTTTGCAACCCATGCCCGGCAGTCCGGTGCCTTCAAAGTTCTATCAGCCTGATAGGGGAAGTCGTAGGGGCGGGGGTTACGGGGCTTAATGTGCGCGCATTTTTGCGCGCAACCGGGCAATCGACTGGCTGTGCAACTGGCAAACACGTGACTCGGTCACGCCCAGCACCAGCGCAATTTCCTTGAGGTTCATGTCCTGTTCGTAGTACATGCTCATGATGTACTGCTCCCGCTCTGGCAGACCCTTGATGGCCGTGACCAGCGATTCGCGAAGGCGCTGACTCCTCAGCAGACTCATCGGATCCGCATCGGCGTCGGCTACGTGGCGATCCAGAAAACTGTCTTCATCTTCGGCGCCCCTGGCCATGTCTTCGAGATAGACCAGTTGTGTTCCGCGAACCTTGCCCAACAAACCCTGATAGTCGGGCAGGCTCAAACCCAGTGCGGTCGCGATCTCGGATTCGAGTGGGCTGCGGCCTAGCTGATGTTCCAGGGCTCGCAAGACTTTTTCAATGTCCTTCTGACTCTTTCTGGAACCACGTGACATCCAGTCGTTCTCACGCAATTCATCCAGCATCGCCCCGCGAATCCGCTGCGTGGCGAAGGTCTCGAACTGGACCCCCTGGGTCGCTTCATACCGGGCCAGTGCTTCCGAAAGCCCAATCAAACCAACCTGAATCAGGTCATCTACCTCGACACTGGCAGGCAACTTGGCCATCATATAGTGCGCCAGCCGACGTACCAGGGGCTGGTACTGCTTGATCATGGCATCCCGGTCAAGTTGGCCTTTGGCGGTATACATCAGTGCGTTCCTGTCAACTCGCTGGAAACTGAACGACGCAGCTGCAAGCCGCCGGGCAGGGGCTCACAGTTTTGTGCGGGAAGGGCGTTCTCGAGAAGGTGCAACGCCAGCGTGTGCATGTCGTTTGAATAGCTACCGCCTTCCGGCCGCTGAAACTGCACCGTCAAAGTGTCTAACTGATAGCCTAAAAAGGTCATTGCACAATCCTGAAGGTTCTTGCACAGGTCGCGATGCTGCTGTTCTGAGCCGGGATTTTGTTCGGGCACCACAGCGACAATAGTAGGATGAAGTTTTCCGTTTAGCAACAACAGCTTGAGGGCTTGGTAGGCCGTGATCCGGGACATCCTTGCAGCAGACACGGCCAGCAAAGGCTTAAGACCACTACCCGCCAGCAAAGGTAGCAGGATCTCGGGTCGGGCATAGATTAACAGGACACTGTAATTCTGGAGCGCGTCAGTGAGTCGCTCCAGATCAATTATGCGGCTGCCACTGGCCTGGTGCACAAGTTGCCCCAATTGCTTTGCCGCCGGAATCACAGGCCAGGCAGACTGATGGCTCCCGGTGTCATCCTTCCAATAGCCCTGATCCAGCAACTGTTCCAGCCCCGGATTGGTTTCGGACTCGAATGTGGTGGCGTCTATGACAGCCACCGGGTAACCCAGGCCGGTATAGGTTGAACAGAGATCCCACAACAGAGGCAGCTCACCATCCTGGTCACCGTGACTGGCGATGGCGACAACGCGCGGCAGGACTTTCTCGGCAAAGCTGCGCAAACCCACGCCCTGATGGGTACTGGCTTCAAACATCCAGGCGTGCCCCCATGGACGTAGGTGCAGGGCTCGGCGTGAAAAAGAAGCCCAGGTCGGCTGGCTTGGGGTCAAACGCAGATTTTCCAGGTGTCCGCATGGAGATCCGCATCAGTTTGGCCGCGTCGGCGGATTCCCAATCTTCGGGTACCTTCTGGCCGGTTGCCACGCCGCGCAAAAGCAACTGGTGCCGTATGGCAGCATCCAAGGCTGGCCCGAGTTTGACGGCTTCGTCAATCTTGGTGAGCACAGCTTGCTGCGTGCCAGTGCCTGCGCTGGTGGACTTGAACGATGAAATCATGTCATCAAGCGTGTCCCCATGGGCACCGGCATTCAACACCAGAAGGCGATTCACCTTGGGCAAATCCAGCACGTCCAGCATGTCGCGTTTGCGCGGATCGTGGGGTGCCAGGCCTGTGGTATCGATCAAGACCATTTTTTTGCCGCCGAGCAGGCCCAGCAGATCCTGAAGCGCTGCACGGTCATGGGCCAGATGCGCCACCACGCCCAGCATACGGCCGTAGGATCGCAACTGCTCATGGGCACCCACACGGTAGGTGTCGAGCGTGATCAGGCCAACGCTGCCCGGTCCGTGAGCGCGTGCACACAACCCCGCCAGCTTTGCCACGGTGGTTGTCTTGCCCACGCCCGTCGCACCAACCAGGGCAAAAGTGCCGCCCTCTTCATAAAGGGGGTGCATGCCGGCATCGGTTTTCAAATTCCGTTCCAGCATGTCCATCACCCAGTGAATGGACTCAGCGGCACCGATGTCTTCCGGTATGCGTTCAAGAACAGCACGCGCCAGCGTCGGTGAGTAACCCGCCCGTATGAGCTTCAGCATCAGGTTGGACTGGATCGGGTGCTGGCGCGCCTGGCCAAGCCAAGTGAGCGTATTAAACCGGTCCTCGATCAATTCCTTCATGGCGTGCAACTCATTCGCAATGCTTTGCGACATGGCGGCTGACGGCGCAATAGCTTCTGCGGGCGGCGACGGTTTGCGAACGGGCTGGCTCCTGGCCACTGACGGCAGGGCTGCCCGTGAGGCTGGTTGGCCGACTTGTGGTGCAGCCTCTTTTTCTGCCGATGCTGATGTTTCTGTACTGCTGTGAATGGCATCATGACGCCGGCGCAGCATTCTTTCGCGCACATAGTCCTGGAATGACAGTGTGCTCATGGCGAGCTGGGTCGCGTCGTCTTCAACCAGGCTCGCGGTGTCTGGCGCGGGGGCTGGTACCACCGGCATTTGGCGGCGGGGCAGGGGTGTGCCTTTGGTTCGCGCCAGTGGCACGCTGGCATGATCAAGTGAAGCCAGAGCGTCCTCGGCGGTTGCCACGACTTCCACGCCACTGGTTGTGGGACGATTGGAGAGGATCAGGGTACCGTCGCCAAATGTCAACCTGGCTTTGGCTAGGGCTTCACGGGACGTTGGGGCATGGAAACGCTGGATGTTCATGGCAGGGCACCTCGGAGGATCGGACCAATGCGGATGGTGTGTGTTTCAGGGATTTCGCTGTGTGCAAGAACTTGCAGTCGGGGTGCCACACGGCGCACAAGGCGTGAGATGGCGCTGCGGATCTGGTCTGGCACCAACAGGCAGGCGGGCACGCCGATCTCTTCCTGTTTGAGTGCCACTTCAGCGGCAGTGCGGGTGAGCATTTCGGCCACGCCAGGGTCTAGGGCCGGCCCGGATGCGTTGCCCAGCGCCTGCATCAGCAGCCGCTCCAGCGCGGGGTCGATGGCGATCACGTT